>JBBQSW010000418.1:0-3280 GCA_038213575.1 Chitinophagales bacterium
ATCTTCTTGAATCACTTTTGCTTGAAATACCAGAAACCCGTTTGTTTATTTGCCAAACGACACTCAGTGAATATTTTTTCCAATGTCTGAAAACTGATTCTGGCAAAGCCCCCCATACTGTAAAATCTTCTGGTAAAATCGCAGAAGCCCTATCCTCGACCGACCATAGAGAGTTTCTAAGCCTATTTGAATATCTGAGCGATGGAGAAGGCCTGTGCCAGATGTGCCCAGAAATGATGTCGAAGCACAATCTGCTGCCCAATGATGCGCTTATCCTTTCCATTTGCAAATTGAATGGAATCAACATTTTGGCAAGTTACGATGCCAACGATTTTAAGAAAGCCTGTGATAAAGAAAACATTACGCTCCTTCAAACTTTAGCCGATTGGGAGGATTTCAAAAAAGTAAAATGATCATTCTCCAAGATCGCTCCCTGCTTCCCTACAACACCTTCGGCATCAATGTAAAGGCCGAAAATTTTGCCGAAATCACCAGCCTGGATGATTTACGGGCAGGACTGCGTTCTGGCATTCAACCTGTTCTCCTGCTTGGCGGTGGCAGCAACGTGCTTTTTACCCGAGATGTAGAAGGACTGGTGCTGAAAAACAATTTGCGTGGAATCCAGATCGTCCGGGAGTTCAAAAACAAGGTCTGGGTAGAAGTTGGTGGCGGCGAGGTATGGCACGAATTTGTGCTCTGGGCCGTGGCGAACAACTATGGTGGCGTAGAAAACATGAGCCTCATCCCTGGCACGGTGGGCGCTACACCCATCCAAAACATTGGAGCGTACGGAGTAGAATTGAAGGACGTATTTGTGGGCCTGAAAGCCCTCAACTTACCTACTGGGCAACTCAAAACCTTCAACCACTCATCCTGCCAATTCGGCTACCGCGACAGCATTTTCAAGCGCGAGGAGAAAGGAAAGTGGTGCATTACCTCGGTCGTTTTTTCCCTGACCAAAACACCACACAGCCTGAACACTTCATACGGCGACATTTCTAAAACATTGGAATCCAACGGAATATCTTCTCCCAGCATTGCTGACATTAGTCGCGCTGTGGTACAAATCCGAACTTCAAAACTCCCCGACCCGGACAAGATTGGCAACTGCGGTTCTTTCTTCAAAAACCCGGAAACGGATCGGGCTGTGTTGCAACGTATCCTCGCCAGGCACCCACAAGCCCCACATTACCCCTTGCCCGACGGGCGTGTGAAAATACCCGCTGGCTGGCTCATCGAACAATGTGGCTGGAAGGGAAAGCGCATCGGAAATACGGGAAGTTACGATCGGCAAGCGCTGGTGCTGGTGAATTACGGGGGCGCTACGGGAGAGGAAGTGAAAAACCTGGCGAATGCGATTATTGAATCGGTTGAGCAGGGGTTTGGGGTGAGGTTGGAGATGGAGGTGAATATTTGGCCGCCGTAGACCTCGGAGGTCTACGAAGACCTTAGCGTATGTACACATCTTATCTTGTCCTCTTGAATTGTCATGTCGTAGTGCAGCGAAGACACCCACACAACCCAAGCAACTTCGGATTTCATCATTTTTTGCTTGATTCCGAAAATCAAACATTGTTGTGTAGTTGTCTGCGCTACGACATGACAACCCAAGTGGGGATGCAACTTGTGTACATACCATCGGTCTTCGAAGATCTGCGAGGTTTGCGGCGCACACCCTCCTTCACCCAAAAGGGCTATGGCGGGTAACCGGGCACCCTCCTTCGCCCTAAGGGGCTACGGCGGGTAAACGAAAAAGCCGCCCAGTCTTTTCGACTGGGCGGCTCACAACATAACCATGAAAACAATTAACCAATCAAATGTTAGCCCTTTCTGATTATGTCTTTTCCGAAAACCGTGCCAAGTTTGGTGAACGGAAAAATTTTTCGGACTGCTGAGTGTTAAAGTTGTTGAGAGATTGAGATTGTTGAGGGTCTCCGCTCAACATGCTCAACCCCTCAACACTCAACTACTTCTTCACCAACTTCGCCGTCAGTGGCCGCGCCAAACCTTTGACCTTCAAGAAATAGGTTCCTGCGGGCGCATTGTCCAAAATGACCATGCCCCGAAGTGTATTGTCCCAACGTACGAGTCGGGAGGTTTGAACAAGTTTGCCTTTCATGTCAAAGACTTCGCACAACAAAGACTGCTCTCCCTCAATGGCTGGCAATTCGATGTTCGCAATGCCGCTGGTTGGGTTTGGAGATACCTTCAGACCGCGCAGTTGGACCGGCTCCGTGGCGCTCACCGTACACAAATCAATCAGTTTGTCGGTACTGCAACCATTGGCATCCACACAGGTAAGGGTGTAAAAGCCAATACCCAAATTGGAAAATGTGGGGTTTATTTGGAGGGCACTGCCGTCCAGGCTATATTGGTAAGGCGGAGTGCCGTTCAGAGGCAATGCGGTTATTTTGCCATTGTTTGGAACAATGCACTCCACGGTTGCATCTACGAGGAAACCTGCACAAAGCTCTTGGGTACAAAAAGGCGCAGTTATTTCGCTACCAAAGTTTCCGCCCGAATATGTCCAATAGGTACCTCCCAATGGCGAGAAAATATCCACGAGTCCACCATCCATACCGTCGCCTGCCGAATCGAACAGATGAAAAACATAACATTGATCCTTCGTCAGGCACAGCTCTTCAGCATAAAACCCATTCGCTTCCGGATAAGGCCCACCAGATGCCACCACGTTGTTCTGAGCGTCGCGCAATTCCCAGTGATTCTGCTCTGGGTTTTGGTTTGGGCTGAAGAACAATTGTATTGGGTAACCGTCGGGTTGGATGTCGAAGGAGGTACTCCCTAGGTCGTTTCCTGGCAGCTCATCCTCTCCTTGTCCGTTTACATTGGTAATGTCCAAGTCCACGGTATTAGATCCGAATTGAAGCCCTTGTACAAAAATGTTTATTTCAAGTGAAGCGTCCGGGGCGATGAGCACCGTGTGGGGCACCGTGGGCTGGGGTACGCCGTTTGCTACTATTTTGGTGTCAAATTCGTGTTCTAAACCCAGACCATTGTTTCGGACTGTAATGCCTACATAAGCAAAATTTGGATCGTTGCAGGCTTGTATCGGGCGCACGTTGGTGATTTCCAGTTCGCGCAGCGGTCGGTTTCTGACCGTTACATGTATGGTGTCGTTATTGATTTGCTGATCGCCTACAACGGTGGTGCTTAGTTCAAAATTGAAAGTGCCATTGAACAGACTGAGATCTTCGGTGCCCGCAAAAGTGTGCTCTATGGTTGCGCCCGAGGTCACTACGGCTGGGTATGTCTCTGTTTT
>JBBQSW010000419.1:0-3251 GCA_038213575.1 Chitinophagales bacterium
AACCTGGGTTGGCTTGCATGGTAAGGGCTTATTCTATTCTACGAGCGATAAAGGACGTTTCTACCCTATCGAGCCACAACTTCCATATCCATATCCGACCGATATTGCTTTTGAAGACAACAAACTTTGGGTGAGCACCCAGGGTGCTGGAGTTTTTACCATAACTCTTCCTCGCGTACACCTGGAGCTCGAACACAAGCCTGTGTTTCAGGTTTTTCCCAATCCTTCTTCTGGGGAACTTCAATTAAAATCTAATGTATTTTTTACCGGAGAAACCCGTCTGGAGGTATTGGATGCTGCTGGGCGTTTGGTGGGCACAAAAACGCTTGCTCCGGGTTTGTTTTGGGATGTTGAATTCCCGGGATTGCCTGGGGGCATGTATTTTTTGAGACTAAAAACGCCCCTTGCAACGGTCGGCGCCAAATGGATCGTGCATTAGAGCCTGTTGAGCATTTAAAAATCTAAACTAAAATGAACAAAATCCGAGTAGACAAATGGCTCTGGAGTATCCGAATCTTCAAAAGCCGGACGCTGGCCACCGATGCCTGCAAAGGCGGGAAAGTAAAAGTGGCGGGCCTCTCCGTGAAGCCTTCTTATCAAATTGCAGCAGGCGAGGTGGTGGTGGTAAAAAAGAACGGTTTCAACTTTGAATTCCGCGCTAAAACACTGATAGAGAAGCGTGTGGGTGCTGCTATAGCCGTCACTTGCTACGAAGATGTGACTCCCGAAACAGAAAAAACTAAATACGCCGAATGGTTTTTAAACGCCGCGCCCAGCTCGGAAAAACGCGAGCGCGGCACGGGTCGCCCCACCAAAAAAGAACGTCGCGATCTGGACGGACTAAAAGATGGAGATGTTTATGATTGGGGAGACGATGAGTAACTATTGACCGTTGACAGTCGAGCAGTTTGAAGGTCAATAGTCAAAGCCCAATTACATCAGCCCAAAAATCTTGGCATACTTCAACATTTCTCCAGGGTTACTGATTTTTAGTTTGCCGGTCATCATGGCCATCATCGGGTTTAGATCGCGGGAAAGCAGTTTGGACAGCGTTTCGCTGCTGGCGCTCACCTTGCAATTGGGTTCGCCCGTGAAACCTTCCAATACTTCGAGTTTGCCATTGTCAAGTTTAACCGTGTATTGGCCTTCATCGGTAACATCAAATTGAAAAAGCGTGCTGAGACCTTCCACCGCTTCTGGGGCGACTTTTTCGGGGAGGGAAAAGAGGAATTGTTTTACGTCAATCATGCGTGGAGGTGGATTTTTTTATGGGTGGATTTGTTTATTAACGCTTGCTGCTCAAAAATTAATATTGAAAACCATAGTGTTTCGAGATGTTCGGGGCAATTTCGCCCAAAGGTAAAGCCACACTCGAAATATGAATCAGCAAAACATCCAAACCGCTACGTTTACTGTGAATAAAATTTCAGCCCTCCTCTTCTTTATGCTGACTGCCCTCACTTTTTTCGCCTGCAAAGTTACCGAAACCCGCCCAGTATCGGTCCCAAAAGGATTCGATTGGCAAGGCCATCGAGGCTGCCGGGGGCTGATGCCGGAAAATTCCCTGCCTGCTTTTTTGAAAGCGCTGGAATTCCCAGCAGTTGTGACGCTCGAACTAGACTTGGCTGTATCCAAAGATGGCAGCCTGATTGTCAGTCACGAACCATGGTTCAGTCCTACCATTTGTCTGCTACCCAATGGAGATTCCATGCAGCAAAAAGACACGGAGAAATTCCTGATTTACAACATGAGTCTCTCGGATATCCGTGCCATGGACTGCGGAAGCAAGGTTCACCCGCGATTCCCTACACAACAGAAAATAAAAACCTACAAACCCACCCTGCGCGAGGTGGTAGAGGCCGTGAAATCCCTCCGTCCCAATATCCGTTGGAACATCGAGATAAAAAGCCAGCCCGAATGGGACGGCGTTCGGCACCCGCCCGTGGAAGATTTTGTGCGGCTGGTAGTAGCGGAGATCCGTGCTCTGGGGATTGACAAAACCGCTACGGTGCAATCGTTCGATGTCCGCGCCCTGAACGCGCTGCATCGCCAAGCCCCTGGGCTTCAGGTGGCTTTTTTGATCGAAAACATGCAAAGTTTGGAGTCCAATATGGCGAGGTTGGACTTTGTTCCTGCCATTTATAGTCCATATTATTTGTTGGTAAACAAAGGATTGGTGAAACAATGCCATGCCCGTCAAATGAAGCTCGTGCCCTGGACGGTAAATGATGTAAAGTCCATGCGCCGACTTGTGCGCTTGGGCGTGGACGGGATTATTACGGATTATCCGGATAAGATTGGGGCGGTTTCGGGAGGTTAAGTTAAGGTGGGTGCCTTAGAAATGGCATCACCTCCCACGCCTCCCTTTTGCCCAAAAATACAACGGGAACCCTAGCCCCACGATCACCAGCCCCGGCACTGTGAACTGCGGCTTGGTAAACAGCAGGTTCACCGTAAACAACCCCGCCAAGAGGATATACAGCGCAGGTAAATACGGATACCCAAAGGCTTTGTAAGGCCGCTCCAGTTCCGGACGTTTTTTGCGAAGGATGAATATACCCACCACGGTGAGGATGTAGAACAGCATTACAGCGAACATCACATAATCCAGCAGATCGCCGTATTTCCCGGAAAGACAAAGCACGGAACACCATGCAAACTGTATCCAAAGCGCAAAACCCGGAACACCGTTGGCATTCAAGTCTTTCATTTTGTCAAAGAAAAGCCCGTCGGAGGCCATGGACTGGTAAAGTCGCGAACCGGAAAGCAGCAGTCCGTTGTTGCAGCCGAAGGTGGAAATCATGATGATGACCGCCATCAAAACCCCGCCGCCGAGCCCGAGCATGGCCGTGAGCGCAGCCGTGCCTACGCGGTCTTGCGTGGCGTATTGAATGCCTTTGCTGAGTACGTTTCCGCCAGCAGCGTCGCCCCAAAAAGGCAGGACGCAGAGATAGGCGAGGTTGGCCAGCATGTATAAAATCGTGACCCCGATCACGCCCATTCCGAGGGCGAGCGGCACATTGCGCTTGGGGTTTTCGATTTCTCCGGCAATGAAGGTCACGTTGTTCCAAGCGTCGCTGCTGAACAGGGAGCCGACCATGGCCACACCAATGGCGGAGCAAACGGCGAGCAAACTGATTGATTCCGTGGATTTTAGATTGTTAAAAAAGTTGCCAAAATTCTGTGACACTACCTCGGGGTTGTTGTAAACGAACAGTCCAAGGATAATCAGCAGCCCCAGCGAGAGGGCT
>JBBQSW010000420.1:0-3236 GCA_038213575.1 Chitinophagales bacterium
CCATCTACATCGAGCGAGGGGTCGCTTTCGGCAAAGCCATTGGCCTGCGCAAATTTTAGCGCATCTTCAAAACTGAGGTTTTCTTCAAATATCTTGCTCAAAATCACATTGGTTGTGCCATTGAAGATGCCTTCTACCGAAGTAAGCAGGTCATTGTCATAGTATTCCTCCAAATTTCGAATGATCGGGATGCTCGCACAGCACGAACCTTCATACAGAAAAGAGGAGCCTGTTTTTTGCTGCAAAGCATATAATTCAGGCAATCTGTGGGCGATCATTTTTTTGTTTGCAGACACAACCGCTTTGCCCCGCGAAAGTGCTCCTGATACGATTTCAAAGGCTGCCTCTGCATCGTCAATGAGTTCCACCACCACATCAATCTCTGGGTCATCGAGAATTTCCAAAGCGTTGGTTGTGAAAAAATGCGCAGGCACAGGCCGCTGTTTCTCAGGATGTTTGATGCAAATCCTGTGTATGTCGGCCCGAATGCCCTTGGTTTCGTGCAATACTTTCCAAAGTCCCTGGCCAACACAACCAAATCCAAAGAGTCCTATTTTCATAATTTTGGTGAGAACGTGAATCCTAATAAATGGTTGAATTGTTTACAGGGTTGCTACTTTAAAAGACTGCGATTCCAAACGGCTTTTGCCCGAGGCTTCCAATGCCCAGCGTATGTCTTCCACCAAATCTGCAGCAGCTTCAATTCCACAGGAAAGACGGATAAGTGAATCGCGTACACCAGCCGCATGGCGTTTTCCGCTGGGAATACTTTTGTGGGTCATGGTAGCAGGGTGGCAAAGCAAGCTCTTTACGCCGCCAAGGCTTTCGGCCAGTTTGAAAAGTCGGGTGCTCGTGACGAAAGATCGTGCCGCTTCTGTCGTGTCGTCTTTGAGTGTAAAGGAGACAACCCCCCCAAAGGCACTTTGCTGCTTGGCGGCAACGTCGTGGTTTGGGTGCGTGGGCAGTCCGGGATAAAAAACTTCAGCTACAGCATCCTGTTCGGAGAGTGCTCTGGCAACTGCGAAGGCGTTGCGACAATGAGCCTCCATACGCAATGGCAAGGTTTCTATCCCTCTGATTGTCAGCCAACTATCCCAAGGTCCGAGGATGCCTCCTCCTGCATTTTGAAAAAATTTGAGGCGCTCACCCAAGCCTTCATCCTGAACCGCGAGCAAGCCTGCAATCACGTCGGAGTGGCCAGCGAGGTACTTGGTAGCCGAGTGAATCACAATGTCGGCCCCCAGCGTAAGTGGGCGTTGGAGTGCAGGGCTGGCGAAGGTATTGTCTACGACTACAAGTGCCCCGGCTGCATGGGCGAAGCGGCTAATGGCTTCAATGTCAGCAATTTTCAGCGTAGGATTGGTGGGTGTTTCGAGCCAGACCAGACGGGTTTTGGGCGATAATGCTTTCAATACATTCTGTGGGTTGGTCGCATCTACATAGTGTACTTTGACCCCGAATTTTTCGTAAACATGGGTGAAGAGTCGAAAGGAGCCGCCATAAATATCATCTACGGCCACAATTTCGTCGCCCGATTCAAGGATTTTGAGCACACAGTCAATGGCAGCCAGGCCCGAAGCGAATGCCAGACCTCTCCGGCCGTGCTCTAGGGTAGCGATCAGATTTTCAAGCACTTGCCGGGTCGGGTTGTTGGAGCGGGCGTAATCAAAACCCTTGTTTTCCCCCGGCGCCTCCTGAACAAAAGTGGCGGTTTGGTAAATGGGCACAGAGATGGCACCCGTGAGCGGGTCAATGGGGAGCGAATGGAGTATTCTGGTAATTTCTTGCATTTTTCTTATGTTTTTAACGGATGAACCATGAAAAACTTATCGAAAAAGCGGGTTGCCGGGTGTTGTGTGCTGCTTGCTCTGAAGAAGATTTGTTAGGATGGTTGAGCGGTTGAGAATGTTGAGCGGTTGAGTATTAAACGCAACAATCTCAACCCTCAACAGCCTCAACCCGACAAAAAAAATCCCCTCCGGCAAGCCGGAAGGGACAATTTCTTGCGCAGGGAAATTGAAGGATACCTTCCGACTTATCTATTCTTGATTTTTCAAGAACGGAATTGGCACCTTAATCGGGTTTGCGCTAAACACGATCAGGTTGCCAAGGCTTCAACGGGCCGGTCCCTCTGCCTTTCTGGATAAGTCTGTCCCGATGTGACTCAGAACTGTTTATGGAATGAACTGGCGCAAAGGTGGAAAGATATACAGCAAAGGAAATAGCCTATGGATAAAATTTAAAAGAATTTTAACGGTTTTCATGCTGGAGGTTCGTGTGTTAGGAACGGTGTCAAAATAACTTTCCAATTTCATTGTTCTATTTTTGCCTTTTCAAACTTAATCTTTTCATGAAAAAAATCCTCCTGATAATCGGTTTTGCGCTAAACGCGATGTTGATCCATGCCCAAATTGAAAATTCACAAACCTTTGATCTAGAAGACCAAACGAATCTTTTGTCCCTGCTTTTTGATGCCGATACTTTTTCCACGGACGGAGAAGCGCTCTGGGATCCCATCACTTTTGCTGATGAACTTTCAGCCAATCTTTCTGACGATGGCTGGATGCACACGCGTGTTGACACCATGTTGTACTACACCAGCTTCGACATTGAAAGAGCCGTAGCGGTGTTCGAAACTTTGCATTACGAGCGGGGTGAGATCAGCGACTGCCCTGCTTGCGGAGCGCAGATCAGCGTGGCAATTTTTGAAAAGACGGGGGAGGGGCTATGGAGTATCGGACGATTTGCAAAGCATCTGATCTCGCTTGGCGGAAACGGCTACGGAGGCGAAATCGGCCTCGCTCAACTGGGCGAAAATCAAACTTGTCTGAGTCTTGAAATGAGCTGGATGGGCCAAGGTGTTTATGCCGAATACCTCTCCTTCCTCAACGTAGAGGATTTGGGAAAGGTGTTCAACCTGGTGATCCACGAAGACAATATGGGGGGACTGGGCGAAGAATCTGAACGAACCTATTCTTTTGATAGGGCCATTCAATTGCTGCCTACGGTGGAAACCGTTACGGGCTGGTGGGAATTCGATTTGGTGACTCAAGGTACTCAGCCCGACAACGACGTTGAACGTGCCGTGCCCGCCAATACGGTAGAACGTTATGCTTTTAATTGGGAAACAGGCACTTATATGAAGGTGTGCCGGTGAGGGTTTAGGGTTGAGGGTTTAGGGTTTAGGGTTTATGGTTTAAAGTTTAGGGTTTAGGGTTTTGGGGGTTAGGGTTTTG
>JBBQSW010000421.1:0-3223 GCA_038213575.1 Chitinophagales bacterium
GTGACCTTGAAATACATCCAGTTGGTTGGCATGTACACCGCTTTCCCGCCGATTCCAAAAGTCGGATCCAAGCCTCCATTGTCGAGGTAACGAGCCATGACCCCGGCTGTTCGTGCAGGCGAAGCATTGCCCGGTATTCCGCCCTTGCCACAAACCGTGATGTTGCCGTTTGGCCCTATAAGCAAATCCGCTATGGCATCGTCGCCCAGAAAGAAATCGGTCAATACCTGCCCGTTTACCCCGAAGTTGGGGTCAGCGGAACCATTCTCTCGGAATCGCAGCAAGAGGCAGTCGGCATCAATGTCAGGAAATTGAAAATCCCAGCTTCCACCCAATACAATTTCGCCCTGCGAAGTAATCGCCATCGTGTTTGCCGATTGGCCTACAATCCCTGGCAGGTGGTAACCTGTTCCGTTGAACGTCGTGTCCAACTGACCGTTGGGCGTAAGTCTTGCAACAAAAATTTTTGGCTTGTCCTGTTGATCCCAAAGGTTTCCGGCCAATGCAATTCGACCGTCGGCCGCTGGATAAAGCGCTATATCGACCAACTCGGCGCGAAACCCGTTCATTTCAAACTTAAATGTGCCGCCAATACCAAATCCTGTATCCAGGTTCCCATTGACATCAATTTTTGTCACAGCAGCACATTTCCCGGTGGTATCAATGACATTTCTGCCAACCAACAGGTCACCGTTGGGCATGGAGCGTAGCGGCGCAGTCCAGACGTCTCCACCGGCGCCGAAGATGATGTAGCCTGTATGGTTGAATGTGGTGTCGAGTTGCTGTGCCGAAACCCAGCCCGGCATGATGCACCAAAGCGCGAAAAAAATGAGTGTGTGTTTCATAAAAGTATTGATGTTGAAGGTTTTGTAAAGATTCTACGCCGTTTTTTTTACATGCTGATATAGGGAATATCGGCTTAACTCCACGAGGTCATTAGTCCAGGCATCGCCTGCATTTGCGCTACTGTAGATGCCGTTGGAAGTGCTGGCCTTACCATTGGATTTCATTAACTCAGCTCCGTTGTGTGTCCACGATGTTACCTCCCAATCGCCAGTGAGTTGTTCGGCCAAAGTGATCGGTTTTTTAGCCTTACAGGACAGCAAGGCGGCCGTTATTAATACTAAGAGCAGAATGGAGTGTGTGGGGATTTGAATTTTGTGTTTCATACACTGCTAATTTTGTTGGTTTTGCCTACTCGTGCGCTTTTCGGCTTCCGCGCCTTTTTCACATAAAGAAAAAGGGTACTCAACTTGAGTACCCTTGGCTGAAAAACGTCTCCAAATTTTTTAGACCTTTTTTTGAAAATGTGCTGAAACCTAAGAACTTAACGCAACTTGCATTTCAAATTCATCGCTTTGAAGTGATACCCGTGATTTGGGTTTCCAACCATTTTTTGCAACCGCGCATTAAAGTCCTTTTCGTGTTTCGGCCAATCGACCAGATAATACAAGCCTAATTCCTCGCCTGTTATTTATCAACCCATTAATGAACCACCAAAACATCCCCGTAGAAACGCTCCAGTGTTCCGTCAGGGAATTGCACTTCGAGGGCATACAGGTACACACCGGGAGTCCGTTCAGCGGCAATTGCCGCCGAACGGGGGATGATTTGGCTTAAGATTATTCCTGGAAAGCGTTGGTTTGGGGCTACATCTAAATCAGTTTGTATCCTTGGCAACGAGCCGCACTTGCCCCGGCTTGGCCTGGCGCAAGATTTTGGCATCTTCTTTATTTTTCTTGATAAGCGTCTCTATTACTGCTTTGTATTTTGTAATGTAGCGTCTATTCTTGGCGGCCGCAGCCCCTGAGGATCCTCCTGGTGGAACCTGATTCAAGTATTTTTCTGCAATTTCTAATTGATCTACGGCTGTTTTTAACTTTTCATTGCTTTGCTCGCACCACGCCACGCTTGGACTCGTTTTGTTAATGATGCGCTCGTTATTTTCTCTAATAGATTCATTGTAAGTGTCCAATCCTTCTGATAGTTTATACTGCCCTAGCATGCAAAGTGCGTCGGGGTGGTTGGGGTTAAAGCGAAGCATACGGTACGCGCTGTTCATATCCCTGCCTACAGCATCGAGCCCGGCGAAATAATCAAGCGAGTCCTTTATATGTGTGAATTTGATTGATTTTTTACTTTTATCGTCGAGTGTTTGATCATCTGCTTTTTGAATTTTGAAGGTTTCATATTCAATGGGGCTTTCCAAAAGTTGAAACAAAGGGTCGGTGGGAAAATGATCTTTAACAAACGCCTCAGGCGGGGATAAGAA
Source organism: Chitinophagales bacterium (assembly GCA_038213575.1). Lineage (GTDB taxonomy): Bacteria > Bacteroidota > Bacteroidia > Chitinophagales > Saprospiraceae > M3007. Next base: position 2,273 of record JBBQSW010000421.1, read on the forward strand.
AAAAAATTCTTTAAACCTGGGTGTGTACTTATGCTCGTCTATATTTACATCCCCTGCCCCCCAGGTAGGATCTACAAGGCCCCATTCTCCGTCGGTACGCACGAGGTTCCAGGCATGGCTGCCTCTCGAAACCCGCCCTTGACTATCTTTCGTTTTGCCAGTTGCCGTCAGCGCTTCGACGCCGGAGGCATCACAGAGGGCTTTGAAAAGGTTTGCATAGCCAGCACAAACGCATTTTTTACGGCGCAGGACTTCCGTTGGCAATGCCTGTTTTTGTTGAAGCTCGGGCTCAAGGTCGGCGCGATTTTCAAAGGATTGGACATCATAGCAAATGTTCTTCGATATCCAGACAAAAATGGCACGCGCTTTTTCCTTTTCCGTTGTGAGCCCTTCCGTGAGAGCGGATGCCAGGGCCTGCAAGTTTTGGTTTTTAGGGAACGGCGTGGCGTGTGCACGCTCATCCGCTTTGGAGAAGTCTTGCGCCTCGAGCAGGCAAGGCGAGATACAAATGAAAATGGTAATAAAAATACGAAGAGATTGGAGCAGATTCATGGCTTAACTAAGTTGAAGTTAAAATGAATAGAGAACGAATATGAAACTGAGTACCTCATGGAATAAAAGGTCTCCTTATAAATTCGAAAACTTTTTTTTTTAAATCACCTACAACTGTATCTCAGACCCCAAATTCATTTATTGCAGCAGCACAAATCCCCCCCAATAATATGGCGATGGATAGTCTGCTTTTATCGCTAACTGTGCTGCCTTGAACGCTGCTGGGATTTCCATTTTTTTGTCGAGCCAATTGGCGTAAAAAGCGTCCATCAGTTTTTGCGTCGCCTCGTCGGGCACGCTCCAAAGGCTCATGAGGAGGTACTTGGCGCCGGCTATTTTGAAAGCTCGCTGAAGCCCGTAAACGCCCTCATTGCCGGCAACTTCTCCCAGGCCCGTGTC
>JBBQSW010000422.1:0-3202 GCA_038213575.1 Chitinophagales bacterium
TGGCACTGTATGTTTTTGCGCCGCTTTGGTTGGGATTGAAATGGATGTTTGTTCGTAGTGCGTATGGAACACGGATTGAACGGATTGGACACGGATTTTATCCGTTTGAATCCGTGGCCAATCCGTGTTCCATCCGCACTACAAAAAGTAGATTGCAAGTGCTGTTGTTTGGCTTTTTAGCCTACTTCACTTTTGTCGGGCACGGTGATACGAACGAGAACAAAGACCCGGGCCAGACGCTCGTCCCAAGTGGTTTGCCCGCTGATTGCCGCAAAGAACATCTTAAGGATGGCGTGGTAAAGTATACCAACGACAGTCTGCTGATCTACATCAAACCCATACGCGGGTGGTACGAAACCGAGCATACGCCGCTCATTTGTTGGCAGGGAAGTGGTTACGAATTTGGCCAGGTGCAGGAGCAAGTCATCGGTTCGACTGCGATTTATACGGGTATTTTGGAGAAAAAAGGCGCGCCCAAATACTATACGGCCTGGTGGTTTGACAATGGCACAGAGCATACCGTGAGTCAGGCCAGATGGCGCTGGATTGATGCTGGTGGCGCTCCTGGGTTTTCGCTGGTGAATGTAACCGCAAGCCATCGGGCTACCCTTGAAAGCCAAGTAGCAAAAATGACTAATGACCAATGACTCAATGACTAATGACTCAATGACTCAATGACCAATGACTAATGACCAATGTCCAATGTCCAATGACCCCCTCCTTCGCTAAAGCTACGGCGGGTAAAAATGACTTAATGACAGATAACGCCACCGGCTACTTCGGCCCAACATCCATCACCTGGCAACTTTACCGCGAGTCGCTCACACTGACTGGCGGTGTGCGCGCCTTATTGCTTCAGGTAGCGCACCCCGCTGTAGCCGATGGTGTAGCACGGTTTAGCAATTTCAAGACCGACCCGTTCGGGCGTGGTTACCGCACCTTTGCGGCCATGGCGATGATCTATTTTGGATCCAAAACCCAAGCGGAACAGACCGCCCAACGGCTTTGGCGTATGCATTCCGCCATAAAAGGTGAAGCCCCTAACGCTTACTCAGCCAATGACCCAAACTTGCTTTTGTGGGTATTGGCCACGCTGACTGAAACCACTTTGCAGGTACATAAACGGATGCCTTTGCCTGATTTGCCACCTGATTGGCCGGAGCGCTTTTATGAAGAAAGTAAAGTGGCGGCTAGATTATTGGGCATTCCAGAAAGTATTTACCCTGCTGATTTACAGGCGTTTGAGCAGTATTTTAAAACAATGCTGGAGGGGGATTTGCTGGGCAGTACCGACACTTGTCGCGAAGTAGCACAATCCATTGTCCAGCATCCTAGAGCGCCCAAAAGGTTGGCAAATCTTCTCGCTACCGGCTGGCTGCCTGAACCGCTTTGCGCGCGTTTGGGCATTCCAGTGAGACCGGAAGCAACTGCAAAATTAGAGCGATTTCTGCGCCGGTATTTATGGACGTATCGTTTGATTCCCAAAACTTTGCGCTGGAGTCCGTCCTACCATCAAGCGCTTTACCGCATCGCAATAGCACAAGGGGAACGCCCACCCTGGGCCGGGCGTTTTTTCAACTGGCTGGGAAAATGGATGAAAGTACCTATGGGATTAAAGTAGCATTTTTGGCATACTTTACAACATGCTCAAATCTCACCAATGCTCACTTTTGCCAAACCGTTTCTTTGGGGAAATTCAAATGGCTATCGTCGCAAAAAACAATGTTGCCGATACACTCACAGTCTTCCACACAAACCAGTTCGCAATTTTGGTCAAGTACAGATTCGCCGCCATCTGCGGTAGTGTCCACAAACCAATAAAGAGGTCCGTCAGGTCTGGAAATTTTTACGATTGAATGAGCCGAGGGAGTTTGTTTGAATGCTTCAAACTTGGCTTGAAGGCAGTCTGAAAGTTCCCCCGACAGGGCCTCCAGTTTTTTACAAGAAGGGTGGAGAAACACAAAAAAGGCGGCAACGTATAGCAGGTAACGTTTCATAAAAATCGTTTTTTACGGTAAGACGGGTTCCTTTAGTTTCAGGTTGGCATGATATCGCGTACTTCTCCTACCAACCACTTCTTAAATTCGGAGGATCGTTCTGTGCTCACGATGGTTTCAAAATCCACAGCAGGCGGTTCGAGGTCAACTTTGACCCGGCTTTTAGAATAAGGATGCATTTCCTTGATGGCCGAAACGTTGATAATAAATTGGCGATTGATGCGAAAAAATGTTGCGGGATCAAGCAGGGTCTCCAACTTGTCGAGGGGATAGTCTATTGGAAATCGCTTGGAGGTGCTGCGCGTCACGAGGAAGGTGATTTTGTCTTTGGTGTAGAAATAAGCCGCGTCACTCATGTCTACCAAACGGAAGCTGTTGCTGAAACGGATAAGCATACGGCGGAGGTAATGTTGCCCGCCCTCTTGTTGCCGCAAAGTTTGTAACAAACCCGCATAATCGGCAGCGCCGCCTGCGGCCTGGAACACTCGCTTGTACTTGTCAATCGCTTCTGCCAACTCATTGACTTTGATGGGCTTAAGCAAATAATCCACAGCATTCACCTTGAAGGCTTTTAGCGCATATTCGTCGTATGCTGTGGTAAAAATAACCGGACTTTTAACCTTAACATGCTCAAAAACTTCGAAACTCGAGCCATCGGCCAGATGGATGTCAAGCAAAATAAGATCCGGTTGAGGGTTGGTCTGAAACCACCCTATGGCCGCTTCCACACTATCCAAGCGGCCTATTACCGTGGCTTCTGGCGCCACTTCACCCAGGAGTTTTTCCAGGCGGCGGGCGGCGGCGTTTTCGTCTTCTATAAGCAGAATTTTCATGGATGTGGTTTTTTAACACATAGGAACATATAGCACATAGGTTGATGAAAAAACAATGAACTATGTGTCCTATCTGCCTATGTATTTTTAAATTTTAATCGGCACTTTCACGGTAAAAAACGCACCATCATCTTCCACCTTTACAGGTCGTTCGCCCAAAAGTTGATACCTGTTTATCAAGCTTTGAAGCCCGAAATGCGTACTGGCTTCAGGCTTTATCTTTTTTTGGATGTTGTTGCGGACCGTTACGTAGCCGTCGTTTTCTGAAAAAATCTCTACAGTGAGCGGTTTTGAAGCAGAGATGACATTGTGCTTTACTGCATTTTCGACCAACATTTGCAAAGCGAGTGGCATCACCTCGCCTGTTTGCCC
>JBBQSW010000423.1:0-3200 GCA_038213575.1 Chitinophagales bacterium
ATTATCCGTTCTGCACCATCGAGCCGAATGTCGGGCGGGTCGCGGTGCCGGATCCGCGGCTGGTCACGCTGACGGAGATCGGCAAGTCGAAGACGACGGTGCCGACGAGCCTCGAATTCGTCGACATCGCCGGGCTGGTGCGCGGAGCGTCGCGCGGCGAAGGCCTGGGCAACCAGTTTCTGGCCAATATCCGCGAGGTAGATGCCATTATCCATGTGGTGCGTTGTTTTGACGACGATAATGTGGTGCACGTGGACGGTTCTATAAATCCCGTGCGGGACAAGGAAATCATTGACCTCGAGCTCAGTTTTAAAGACCTTGAAACGGTAGAAAAACGCTTAGACAAAAGTGCGCGGGCTGCTCGGGCTGGCAACAAAGAAGAGGTAAAAGCCCAAGAAACACTGACGGCAGTGAAGGCGCACCTGGAAACGGGGCGTGTGGTGCGTGAGATGCTCGCCAGCCTCGATGAAGATGCTAAATATCTGATTACCAAAGAGTTGACATTATTGACTGCGAAGCCCGTTTTGTACGTTTGCAATGTAGATGAAGGGGCTATCCAATCTGGAAATGCCCACACGGAAGCTTTCCAAAAATCAGTGGCTGCCGAAAATGCAGAGGTGCTCATTATCTGTGCGGGCATTGAGGCGCAAATTGCGGAGTTGGAGACCAAGGAAGAGCGCCAAGAATTTTTGGAAATGATGGGCTTGGAAGAGCCCGGCGTAAATCGCCTCATTCATTCAGCGTATAAGTTGCTCAATCTTATTACTTATTTCACGGCAGGAGTAAAGGAAGTGAGGGCATGGACCGTTCGGCGTGGGGCAAAAGCTCCCGAAGCGGCGGGCGTGATCCACTCCGATTTTGAAAAAGGATTTATACGCGCCGAGGTGATCAAGTACAATGACTTTGTTACACTGGGTTCCGAAGCAAAAGTAAAAGAAGCCGGTAAAATGGCCGTGGAAGGCAAGGAATATGTGGTAACCGATGGCGATTTGATGCACTTCAGATTTAACGTATAAAAAATGACCATCATTTTCGATCTCGGCGGGGTTTTGATTGACTGGAACCCCGAATATGTATTCCGCGAGGTAATTCCCGACCCGGAACGCCGCCAGCATTTTTTCGACAATATCTGTACCCACGATTGGAATGTGGAGCAGGATGCTGGTCGTCGTATCTCTGTGGCGACACAAATGCTTGTAGATCAGCACCCTGAGTGGGAATCCGAGATTCGGGCTTTCTATGGCCGCTGGGAGGAAATGCTCGGTGGGCCCATCCCTGACACGGTGGAACTGCTGCGCGAGTTGCGTGACCGGGGTGAACACCGGTTGTTGGCACTAACCAATTGGAGCAACGAAACCTTCCCCGTGGCACTGGAACGTTACGATTTTTTACATTGGTTTGAAGGCATCGTAGTTTCTGGCGATGAGCAAACGCGCAAACCATTCCCGGACATTTACCATACACTGCTGAGTCGTTATGAAGTAGACCCTGCTCAAGCGGTTTTTATTGATGATGCCATTAAGAACATAGAAGGAGCCGAAAACGTGGGGATCCGTGGCATACACTTTAAAAACGCTGCGGAACTCCGGCAAACCTTTCAAGCGTGGAACGTCCACCCATAACAACGACACGGTTCCCTTCGCTCGACTATTTGCGTGGACTCATGGCATTGGCAATCCTTGTGTTCCACTATGACAAATGGCTCACGGGCACTTGGGACGCATCTACCCTGCAAGGCAAACTGGGTGTTTATGCGGTCAGCATTTTCTTCGTGCTCAGTGGTCTTACACTGACTTTGGTCTATGAAACACGACTCGACCACTCCATTGGCAGTTGGCTGAGTTTTTTCAGAAAGCGGATTTTTCGCATTTTTCCTTTGCTGTGGCTGGCTACTGCTGCTACCCTGTTGATTGAGGAATCGTCGCGCTCTGGCAGGGTTATCATCTTGAATTTCGCTGGTTTGTTTGGTTTTGTCAATCCAGCCGAAGACATAGCCACGGGGGCATGGTCTATCGGCTGTGAATTGGTTTTTTATGCCGCCTTCCCTACCCTATTGCTGTTGTCAAAAAAAAACAAGGTTTTCTTTCTGATTGCGGCAGCCATGCTTTTGGGGTTTGGGGCATGGGCGGCATTCGCTTGGTTTTCTCCGGCAAAGAGCAATCAGGTCGAATGGTGGGAGGCTTATGTGCAAGTAGCCAACCATGCTTTTTTCTTTGTGGGCGGCATGGCGATCGGCCTATATAGGCATGCGCTGGAGGAAATTCCGAGACTTTTTTGGCTGTCTATACTTGCTGTGGTGACAGCCTGTTTTGTTTGCTGGCCCATTGGGAGCGAAGCATTCCATTTGGTAAGTGGCTGGAACCGTATTGTTTTTTCAGGATTGACCTTGGTTGCTGTGACCGCATTTTTCAACAGCAATTTTGTGTTGAAAGGATGGTCGCACCAGTTGCTTGCTTGGCTTGGAGCCGTGTCTTATTCGCTTTATTTGTGGCATCCCCTGGCGTTCAGGGCGATACGTTCGGTCTTTGGGAAATTAGGGTTTACAGATGTTTATTGGCAACTGTTCCTTTCGGCATTGCTGGGCACTTTGATATTGAGCCATTTCTCCTATTATTATTTGGAAAGACCCTTGGCTCGAGGGTGGGGATTCATGCCACGGCGCGACGGCGCGACCTGACAAACGCCTCGTTGCGCCGTCGCGCTACATTTCCCCCAACTTCTCTAAAAGCCATTCATGATTGACGATCGTGGCTTTTTCGCGGCTGATTTCGTCCCGGAGTTTTATCACAGCCAGCTTGTCGCCGGGAGTAAGGCGCATGATTCGGCGGGTGTATTTCAGCAGGTTGAGGTAGCTTAAACGGCGTTGTTGCGGTATGTTTTTATGGCGGTTAAGGAACACCCGGAAGGACTCTATAAAAGAATCAAGCACCTCGTAGTCTTTCCGTTCGTAGTGGGTAATGAGCAGTGTCAATTTGCTAATGAGGTTCACTCCAATATCTTCATATTCAACATTTTGAAGTAAATCCAACACCTCATCGTGTTTCTTCTGAAAGCGGTAAACCCTGGCAAGGTTAAAGGTGTAAGTATTCTGTCGGGAATCCATTGGAAGGTGATCTTTGAAATTTTCTACAAAATTTTCAGCCCACTCCAACTTCCCCAAACCGAGTGCAGCAGCTACTATATTGGTAAATCGCCAGGTA
>JBBQSW010000424.1:0-3200 GCA_038213575.1 Chitinophagales bacterium
CAACTCAAAGTGGTACAGGGCAACACCACCGTGCCCATCCTCTTACTCAACGAACGGGGCGGCATTGATGGCTATACCAACGTGGGTGAAGATGAAAACGACAGTATATCTACAGAGGCGTTGCAGCGTGTGTACAAAGGACTGTTGGCCGAAAAGGCCGACACCATCCATGTACTGGTGGGCGCGGATCTTCAAATAGTTATGTACGGCAAATCACGCTTGATGAAATTGTTGGAGTGGTATCCGTATGTTCAGTTGTTTCTTATCGCGGTCTTTATCGGGTTTGGCTATGCGGGTTTTAGTGCCGCGCGGCGCGTGGAGCAAAACAAGGTTTGGCTCGGCATGGCGAAGGAAACTGCTCACCAACTGGGCACACCCATCACCGCAATATTAGGCTGGATCGAAACCCTGAAGGACATCAATGAAGACCGACCCGACAACCTAGAAATGCTGCTGGAACTGCGCAACGATGTGACCCGCCTCGAACTCGTAGCCGACCGCTTCTCCAAAATCGGTGCAACACCGGAACTTACGCCCGTCAACCTCTACGAACAACTGGAAATTTGCCGAGTGTACATGCAGCGCCGGGCTCCCCGCAAGACCGTATTTGATTTTCCAAAACCTGAGGAGCAAGATCCGCTCATGGTGTTCCTAAACGCACCACTTTTTGATTGGGTCATCGAAAATTTACTCCGCAACGCCATTGACGCCATGGAAAGCGGGGAAGGAAAAATCACCGCCAAGATTTACAAAGAAAGCCGATGGGCTTGCATTGACGTGAGCGATACGGGCAAGGGAATCCCTTCCACCAAACATAGCACGGTGTTCAAACCAGGCTATTCCACCAAGACACGCGGCTGGGGCCTTGGGCTTTCATTGGCACGACGCATTATGGTAGAATACCACAGCGGGCGCATTTTTGTCAAAAGATCAGAGATTGGAAAGGGTACCACGTTTACCGTGAAATTGCCGATCAATCGCAAGTAAAGACCCATGAAAAACACCCTGCTCATTTTCATCCGAAACCCGCAATTGGGCAAGGTAAAAACTCGGCTTGCGCATACCCTCGGCGATGCGGAAGCCCTGCGTATTTACAAGATACTTCTGGAAAAAACGCACTCCGCTGCGCTTGGCTGTGAAGCGGAACGTTGCCTGTTTTACAGCGATTTTGTGGACGATCAGGACGATTGGTCTCCAGCCTTTTTCCAGAAAAAGCTGCAAGACTCTGGTGATTTGGGACAGCGCATGCACTCCGCCTTTCAACAAGCTTTTGAATCCGGAGCCCAGAAGTCCATCATTATTGGCAGCGATTGCCCGGAATTGAGTGGCGCGGTGTTACAGCAAGCATTTGACCTGCTCGAGGAGGCAGATTTTGTAATCGGCCCAGTACCGGATGGCGGCTATTACCTCCTTGGCATGAAGGTTCTGGAACCTTCCGTTTTTCAGGACATTGAATGGAGCACAGAAACTGTGCGCGCCAAAACGGTGGAGAAAATTCTGGCTGCCGGGAAGACTTTTGCGCTTTTGCCCATGCTCACAGATGTGGATACAGGGGAGGATTGGCTTAGCTTAATAGTGGGATAACCAGCACTTTACCATTTCATCATCATTCGTTAACCTACAGTTTCCTAGCCCCGGCTGCCGCTGCCGCTACATTCGTGCCTTTCTTTAAATTCTTTAATTTAATAAGGCATGAAACTACCTTTTTTCAAACACATTTTTCTGAGAATCAGACGCACAACTTTGGCAAGATGAACGATCTCAGTCAAAACCTTGACCTCAGCCATCTGGCACAAGGAACCTACTTCCTTCGCGTTACCGTAGATGGAGAAATCGCGGTCCGTCGTGTGGTGGTGCAGCGTTGAAAAATTGAACCACAAAAGGCACAAAAGGACACAAAAGTAGCACGAAAAGGTCTTTTGTGCCCTTTTGTGGTTCAATTCTACTCATAGCAAAGCCATTGGCCAAATAGTTGCAGTTTCTCCAACAGAGCGTCGTCCTGAGTATTCGGGGCGACGCTCGTTTTTGCCAAAATGCGGAATTTAAGTTGCGTCAACTTTCAAACTAAAAAACTAACTTTGTCCATTCATTCACCAAAATCATTTTTTATTAAAAACATCTTCCAATTTTTCGCCCCCCCCCCCCCCCGCCGCCCACTAGGTCTCTTCAAATTCTATTCCTCCCGATCACTCGCCCTGCTTTTTGCACTGGCATTGCTTCCTAATCTCGTGTTTGCCCAGTTCTTTACCGAATATCAGTCCAACCAGTTTCAATGGCCTTCGGGCGGGCTGACTCGATATCAAAAGCTCCAAGATACGACCTTCAGCAAAAGCGTAAAGATCGTTTCTACGGAGGATGTACGCACAGCGCAATCCAATGAGCTTTTGTCTTTCCAACTGCCGGGCGATACCTCCACGCTGACCGTAGAAGCATCCCTGATCTCTGAGGATCCCACAAGCGCCTTTATCTGGTCGGGAAAAATCACGTCTGCTCCCGGAGGTTATGTAACATTCACTTCATTTATAACGGAGCCCACTTCATCCTTACCTGGTGTTGCCCCCTATACGGTCTATTGGTTTTGGAACACCTCGGGAATATTTGGTTCTTCCCAGCAATTACTAGGCACTGGCGACACGCTTACCCTTCTTGCACATCCTGAATGCCCGGTATATTGGGTAAAATGTGTTGTAGTATCTGATGACAATGTAGTGGTAAGCCGCATCCAAAAAATAACCATGGCTCAAGTGCCCTGTAGTTGTAATGAAGAGGAACGCCCTGCCAGGGGTAGAGGCCTCCAAAAATCTACTTCTCAAGCGCCCTTGTTCTCTATCTTTCCTAACCCGGTGGCTCAGGGAACCCTTTTTGTCCAAACCAATGAGTTCCTGTCACTAGAGACTGTAGCCTACAAAATCACCGATGTTGGTGGCAGAGAAATTTCAAGTGGTTTTCTAGAAACCTTTCATGGAGCAGCATTGGGAGTGCCCGTAGCAGCGTTAGCAAATGGATTGTATTTCCTAAATCTACTACTGCCCGAGGGTGCGCAAGAAATCCATAAGTTCATCATTGCTAAAACTCATTGATTATGAAAGATATATTAATGGCAATGGCAATGGCAGTGGTGCTGCTTGCCCTATCCACTTCCTGTTCTAAAAGCCAACCTGACCCCATTGACCCAATCCCCGTAGACACAGTAATCATTG
>JBBQSW010000425.1:0-3199 GCA_038213575.1 Chitinophagales bacterium
GGAGTGCCTTAGAACTCGAAGGAGGATTAATATAAATTTTATCGTCAGGCCCGTTGAGCAATGTATAAAAGCCGGAGCCTTTCAACCCCGTACTATCGAATATCCCGTCATACTGGGCTATTATCTGTTTGGTGCTATTAAAATCAGTAACGCTCATGTCGAACTGGTAAATGGAATCACAACGGGAAGCATACATATACCGAGAATTGGGCGAAAAAGCTACACCCGCGCATTGGTTTGAACCGATGGTATCGTAGCTAATAACCCTTGCATTGGAAAATTTTCCGCTGCAACGGTCAAAATCCAACACCTGCCCCTGGAAGAAACATATCTCGGCATATTTGCTGCCATCGGGACTGAAAGCGGATTGGCCGCGACCTCCAGACCCCAATGGAAAAGCCCCAACGGCTTGAATATCAGGCCCATGCAGACCGAGGGAGTCCAGCAGAAAAACCAAATAGTTGTTGGTTCTCCATTCCGGAAAAGTAATCCACCAATCTTGCCCATTGCCATGCCTTGTGGCGGTCATATACCATTGGGAAGTCCGGCCTTCAAAAGCAGTCACGTTTTTTTCAGTAACGCCCCCCTTTCCATTGTCCAAACTCATATCAATAGTAGATGTGTGAATTTCATTTTTCGCTACTCCAGGCTTATTTTGAAAGATGTAAACAGACATAAACATTCCTTCATGTTTGGGCCAAGGGAAGGACATGATCCCTTGATATTCATTATAAATTATTATACCAAGCGCCCCTGTGCAGCCTAAATCATAACACTCTCCAGCAATAATAGCATTCCCATTTTGCATAATCTCGTATTCCCGGTTATAAAGCTCGCATGCATTTGAATAGAACAGTAAATTGCCATCATCATCAGAAATGGAGGTAGATAAGGACATATATCCACCAACCACAAAACTTGCTGTATCTATCCCGCCATTTTTGAATTGGATTATTGAACCGCCAAAGTTTGGCACTAAAGCGCCGGAAGACGTAGGATACCCTAATACCCAAGTACTGCCTTCCTTACCTTGAGCATCCAGAAGGCTTGTTGCGAGGAAATATGAAAACAGAAATAGAACTATCTTTTTCATGGTATAAAAAGGCAAAGCCCTACCCTGCCTGTCATGACCGGGTGGAGCAAAGTGAAAAAATGAATTATTGGGAGACGTGGAATTTGTTCGTGTGGAGTGTACCTTCGCTGGTAGTGACAGCCAAAATATAAACACCCTCTGGAAGGCTTGCCGTTTCTACAAAAAAAGATTTGGATTTGACGAAAATGCCCTTTAAAGCAATCCTCCCTTGAATATCTAAAACCTCCCAACGTCCATCAGACTCGTCAGGAATTTCTACCGAAAGCCAATCTTTGGCTGGGTTAGGTGATACTCGAATTGTTTGCACGGGAGCATCAGTATGCACATGCCTTTCTCCTGGCCTTGCACCGCAAGCACCGGACAGACCCGTTTCTTCGTTCGGTAGCAACACATCTATTTCTTCGCCGGGCAACATATAAAGCGCTGCAATGGCAGAACTTCCGACTGTTTGAGGGCACTGAGCGGCAATACTGCGGAGTTGATTCAAAGATGTCTCGTCGTTGCCTGTACCAAATGCACGATTAAGGCGGATGCCTTGGATAGTTTTCCAGTTGGCTTCTTGCTGCGTAGTTGTTACAATACTTTGCAACAGTTGTTGTGCTTGCTGAATGATGTACAGCCTTTGGGCTGCAATTTGTTGCTTGAGCGCAAGACGACTGCTAAAATTGGCTTTCCAGGCATCGAGAATGGCTTTTTTTGCTGCTACCTGCGCAGTAGAAAGGGTGGTAAGTGCCCCGTAAGTTTCATCCAATGTATGCAATTGTGCCAACAAACTGTCACGCTGTAGTATCAGAGTGCTGGCGGTATTGTTTTGGATCTCTGTTATCTGTAGTGCCGACTGAAGGAACATGTAGTCTACTTGCGCAAATTTGCCTGCCGTAGTGTTGATTTGGGCATTGTAGAAGTTGTTGACTGAAGTATCTGCTGTATTCAACGCCGGGTAGCGCATGAGCTTATACAAAAGTGCTCTTTTTGCCTCCCATCCAACTGTTGGTGTTTCGCTTTCTGCTCCGCTCTTTACCCAGTGGTCATACCCTGTCATTTCGCCACCGCCTTCACCTCCATAGTTTGAAGGTTGCACACAGGCGATTTCCGAACCAGCTTCAGTTAATCCAAAACTAAGTGGGAAAAAATTTACTGGAGAAAAAGGCACATTATTAACCGGTACAACAATAAGATTGGGAGGAAACAAATTCCATGTGGAACTATTTAGTGTAAGTACACCAACTGACCACCGATTGGTTGTTCGTGTGTGTGTGCCGATAAAGCCTTGATTCAAATTTTGAAGATTGTTTTGAACCCTTATTGAAGCATTGTCATGCTCATTCATTTGGTTCTCCCAAAAACCCAAATTGTTACAAGTGCCATAAAAGTGGAATCCATGTTCAAAGTGGTTCACTGAGTTACTGCATGTGGTGACGTTGGGAATATCCTGTAAATGGAAGCCGCAATAACCTTGATCATCAGAAATTCCTCCTCCAAGAGCTAACGAATTATTTCCCTGTAAACGATGGTTTACCCCGGTACCATTGAGCATTGAGATGCCCCAACGTAAAGTATGGGATATCTGGATAGGGTCGGAATAAGTTATGTCATTCCCAATCACCCTAAATCGATCAGGCAGCCCGGCCCTTACTTCAATGCCGTTTTGATCATGAACAATTCTTGTATTGGCATTGATCGTATTGTTAGATACAAGACCAATGTCCAAAGAAGGTACTGGGCCACCTATTAATATTCCGCGCTGGAAAAAGGAAGCTCCCGTCCCAGTGTTAAGGCCATTAATGGTAATCGTGTTATCGGAAATGTCAAAACTCGTCAGGTTAATATTGCCGATAGCGGAACGCGAATTTCGGTCAACCAGTATACCTGTCCTATCCGTAACCACAGCACCTGCATTTATATTATTTTGTAAAGTTAGGGTGTTGTTTTTAATAAAAATAAAATCAGTGAGGAGGTTGTTTAGTGAGGTTATACCAGTAAGGCCATTGACATTAAAAGTATTAAAGCTAAGGTTCAATTCTGTCGCGTTAGCCCAAATACCATGGCCATTGAGCATCGAAAGAACATTGCAGTATCCGGCAGAAAGTGCGCCTCCAGTAGTGC
>JBBQSW010000426.1:0-3190 GCA_038213575.1 Chitinophagales bacterium
ATGAACTGACAAGAAGTAAGCGGCCCCTCAGCTGGGACATTGGCAGCATAGAAATCGGCACTGGAATGACATATCCTTTTCAAATCTCGGGTATTGGTGAACAAGTTGCCGGAAAAGGAAGCGCCATGCTAAAAAAGAGGAGAAAGATGCTTATCTGCCCCCTGTTTAGTTGAGCGTGTAAATACAAGAGAGAAATGCCTCGAAAGACTGGTAAAGAGCGTTTTCATGCGTTGAATGTTTAAGAATGAAAGATTTCGGGGCGAAACCAAGAACGAAAGTATTAATCAAAACCCAAACGGCCAAACATCGCGATGAAAATTAACCTTTCCCCCCACGCCCAAAAAGTTAAATCGTCCACCGCCCGAAAATAAGATTTCCCTTCCATCGTCTTTCCCCCGCACAACCAAACCACCTGCGATGCTTCTTCGGCCCTTCCGGGTAATCTTTCTTATTTTCCTGTTCCCTTCTTTCGCTGTTCAAGCGCAAGATTTGAGGGAAGACAAAGCATTTTTCCAAAAGAAGAAATCAGAGTTCAATGGTTGGCTGCGTCAAAACCAGCTCAACCACCTCCTTCGCGCAGACAGTGTGGCCGTTACGGCTCAAAAAGTGACCCTTTTTTTGAGGCCCACCTACAACGGAAAGCGCACTTGCGATTCCTTGCAATGCGCCTGGCAAGGGCTCGAACGGTCCAATCAGCGGGTGAATGGACAACATTTTCACGAGCGACTCTTGCACAAGTGGGCATTCCTAGCGGAAATACATGAAAATCAAGCCGTTGTGGTTGTCCGCTGCCATGATCCTGCACATTTCCAGGCAAAAATTTACAGCAAAAATGGGCGTGTCCCGGTCGAAGAACGCAATATTCGCTCCGGCACTCTATTGGAAGTGAAGCTCCCTGCTACCATGCAAGGCATCAACTCTGGGAACAATATCACCCTGTTGCGTGACAAAAACCTTGGGCAGGTATGTACCAAAGCCCGGCGTTGGCTCGTTAGCAATTACAAAGACAAAGGGACCCCTGTTCTCTGGCGGGCAAAATTGGATACTTCCTACACTGCCTACGATGAGTTCATTTTAGAAGTATCCCATCTGAATTACGAGATTTGCCCCGATGGTTACTTTGAGTACCACCGCATTTATGTAAAAGGCATACAAAAGGGGGACGATGTAGAACTTTCATGGGAATTTCAGGGAAAATACGGTTCTGGCATCATTTTTCCTCCCCGAAAAAACGACTACAAAGACATGGAGCTCCATTATAAATCGAGCCTCGACGAATACCAAAAACGATTGTTCAAAAAAATGTTGGATTACCTTCGCCAAGGATGACTTCTACCAACTCAACCACTATGGCCACAATGGCTACCGACGCAACAACCAACTCCAGCGCTTCACCTACCGAAGCTGCACCGCTCTCGCCTCGAACCCGTATCGCAAGGCTGATCTTGATCTATCACTTTGTGCTCATCGGGGCTTCCTGTGTTTTCTATATTTTGCGGGGCTTTGATTTTGAAGAATTCACCTCACTCATGGGGGTTCTTGCACCGATTACCGCACTATATGGCGGAGCGGTATTCCGGTTTTTGGGGAGAAGTATTACCGAACCAAATTTAGCCGGGCAAAACAGCCATCCGATCAATGGCCTGGTTAAGTGGCTGGTAAATGGGCATTTTGTAATTGTGCTCTCGCTCATCACGATTAAAGCCCTGGCTCCCAACGTACTTAACTTCCAGGACATGACCATGTTCCTCACTTTGGTAGAGTCTGCACTGGGCGTTTACATGGGCAATATCATTCTTGCGCTTTTTGAGGGAAAGAATGCGGAAAAGTAAGCCGTTGAAAGTTTCAAGCAGGAAGTGGAAAGTTTCAACTTGAAACGAGTTACTTTTAACTTGTTACTTTTGCCGCATGGACTACAGATATGCGCGCCAAAGTACTGGCTGGCTTTATTTATTATTGACCCCCTTCATTCATGTGGTTTACCGGCTGTTGTTTCGCAAAATTTATCTGCACAACCGCCACGGTGTCAAGCCTAAGACCCCAGTCCTTATAGCGGCCAACCATCCCACAGCATTTATTGACCCGATTTTTTTCACTACCTTTTTCGACCCGCCCGTGTA
Organism: Chitinophagales bacterium; assembly: GCA_038213575.1. GTDB lineage: Bacteria > Bacteroidota > Bacteroidia > Chitinophagales > Saprospiraceae > M3007. The sequence continues at coordinate 2,121 of JBBQSW010000426.1, forward strand.
CAACATGACACGGGGCGACATTTTTAGCAAACCCTTCTTTCGCAAGTTGTTGGAAAGCTGCAACATGTTCCCAGTTTTCCGCCAACGCGATGGATACCAGGGCCGATACCGCAACGACGAGGTTTTTGAATTTTGCCAGAAAAAACTCCTGGATCGTGTCGCGGTGAACATTTTCGTGGAAGGAGAACATCATTTGGACAAGCGCGTTTTGCCCTTACAAAAAGGGATTGCACGCATCGCATTTGGCACCTATAATCGGCACCGGCTCGAAGATTTGCAAATAGTACCCGTTGGCTGCAATTACATTTCCGGCTACCGCACCCGCGACGAAGCAAAAATCATTGTTGGTGCTCCAATCTTTATCAAGGATTATTGGTCTACTTACGAGCAAAACCCCAATCTGGCCATCAATCAATTGTGCCGGGATACTCTAAAAGCATTAAAATCAATATGTTATGATATTCATGACAAAGCCGACGACGCGCTTGCCGAACAACTCCTAACGCTTTGGCGCAACAACCACCCTGCCAGACACTTTCCAGTAGTGGAGCATGAGGCGCCCCGTTTTTGGGGAGAAAAAGCATTGCTCGACCAACTCAACAAGATGCCCGAAACTGAAAAGCATCTCCTCCGCGAACGGACTACGGATTATTTCACAACACTTGAAAAATTCGGGTTGAAGGATGAAGCAATTACACACCCTGAGCATGCAAAATTAGAATGGCTCGTGCTCCTTGTTTTGGCTGCGCCCATTGCGCTCTTTGGATTTATGATTGGCTGGCCCATTCGCTGGCTGGTGTATCGGGTGACCAAAAAGTCAGTGAAAAAGAAGGAGTTTTACACCAGCGTACTGATGGGTATGAGCGTACTTGTAGGAGGTATTTATTTAGCCGGAATGTTTATTACTGGCTTGTTGACGAGTACATCGTGGCTCGTCACGCTGGCCTTGTTGTTACCACTGTTGACCTGGGTTTCAACTTTTTGGAAAGAAACCCTACTGCGTTGGAAAGCCGCTTCAAAAGCCAGGCTGCACCCTGAACGGGAAAACCTTCTTTCCAAACGGAATGCTG
>JBBQSW010000427.1:0-3188 GCA_038213575.1 Chitinophagales bacterium
CCAACATTTCCCTGTCCCACTTCCGCCATGAAAAAACTTCTCCTCTTCTTTACAACCCTCATTGCAAGCCAAGTCTCGGCCCAATGTCCTTACCTCTCCACTTGTCCTAGCATAACACCGCTTTATTGCGACTATTCCACCAACGACACCCTTTTATGGAAATCCGCGCCATTTACGTGGAATCCCAGCCTGATGCTTACCAATCTACCCGAGGGTGATGTAGACATCAGTGTCGTGGCGCGAGACAGCTGCGTCGGCCAGGATGTATCGGTGGAATACACCCTTTTTCTAGACCTCGACGGAAACGATACAGTCGAGACAGTTATTCGGAGCAATGCGCTGCCACCTTCTGGCAAAGTGCTGTACAACAATATTTTAAGCCCGAATTATGACTTGGGCGACACCATTGAATTCGACCACCGAACTGGTTTGCCAGATTCCATGAAATATATCCTGTCAACTCACCCCTTTGATTCGCCTTTTAAAATGATCGCCGGGGACGCGAATAAAAGTGGCAGTATCACTTCGTTTGATATCGTAGAGATTCGGAAACTGATCCCGTGCCCTATGCTTTCTGGCTCTTCCTGATATGGAATTAAAGGCGGGAGAAACCCTTGAAATTCCGCTCTGAAGCACTGAAAAAGTTGATTGGCTTGGACTGCAGTTCAGCCTTAATTTTGATCCTGAATTGCTTGATATTGAATGGGTTGAGTCTTCCACGCTCTCAGATTTTGACCAGAACAATTGGGCTTTGCCAAAGCCTGGACGACTTACTTTGAGTTGGTCAAGCGCGCAACTCAATGCTTTTTCTCCGGGTATTGAATTGCTTCGGCTGCGCATCAAAGCCCATTCAGATCTTTTGCTTTCCAATGCCTTCAAAAACGATGAAAATCCGAAACTGCAGCCGGAAGCCTATGATTCAAAAGGTGTCACCCAGCCCCTGCAAATTGTTTTTTCTGAAAATAGAACTATTGAAACAGCCCAGGTTTTTGCTCCGCAGCCCAATCCTACTACGGCGGGTGCAACGCTGCCCATTTTTCTTTTGCACGCGAAAATTCTTCGTGTTGAAATCTTCGATCTAACTGGGAAACTGCACTGGGCCAACGAATTGAGTTTGGAAAAGGGCAATCATACGCTGGAAATTCCAGCCTCGGCCATGCCACAGGCAGGGGCGTATATATGGCGTTTGCAAGCAGGTGAAGTAGTGAAGGGCGGAAAAATGACGAAGATTTGAGGGGTGAAACGAGGCACGGATTTCCACGAATCACTTCGAGCAAATTTGTGTAATTCGTGGCTAATCTCACCAAAAACACGCAAACGTCTCGCCCTTATTCTTGGCTTTCCAGCCTTCAAAAATCAAATCAGCCACTACTCCCTGAGAGCGTTCAGCCGTATCAATTACCAAGTCGAAATTATTCAGATCAGCGCAGTCCGCACCGTATTTTTCCAAAAAACGGGCATTTTCGCTGGCTTTTCGCGCGAGAATTTTCTGTACGGCTTCCTCTGCCGTCTCGTATTGTTCGCTGTTGCGGTCGGGATCGTTCAGGATGCGCTGCACCGCTACATGGACATCGGTTTTGAGAAAAACCTTGAAGGAATCAGGAAGAAAAAACCAAGCCATCCGACTGTCAATCACACATCCCTTGGGGTCATGCCCAAGCGCGACGAAAATACCGTCAATCCGTTCGTCTATGCTCGGATCAGTATCGGCACGACGGTTCATCTCAAGTGTATCCAGGCCAAGCTCCTGCGCCGATTGCCGCTGCACCTTTCCCGTGCTAATATACTCGAAGCCCGTGTGCTCGCAAAGCAGTCTGGACACAGTGCTTTTACCGCTTCCAAGGTCACCTGTCAACGTAATTTTAGTGATGGGTGGTATCATTAGAATTTTTGGTCAATCACATAAGGCAGCATGGCACGCCAGGTCGGCCAATCGTGGGTCATATCACCTCCCCAAATATCGAGGTCGCAGCCAATGCCTTTGCCTTCAAGTATGCCAGCCAGGTTGCGAGAAGCATCCGGGTCTTCATAATTTCCAGAGCCGGTCATGATGTGGATATGGCCACTGTTGCGCAGCAAATTGAGCGTGTGCTCATCCGTCAGGTTGGGCAGGTAGTGGCAGGGCGAATTGAAGTATACGTCCTCGTCGTAGTAGCCTTTGGTGTAAGAAGTCAGGTCATACACGCCCGACATGGCAATGGTGCCAGCAAAAAGATCGGGGCGGCGGAAGAACATATTGGCCGAGTGCAATGCGCCCAGAGAAGCGCCGCTCGTAATAATAGGCGTATCTGCACTGGTGTTCGCCTTAATGAAGGGCACTACCTCATTTTCTACATAACCATTGAATTGTTGATGGCGGATGGCTTTATGGCGCGGGTGCATCCGATTGTTCAGCCAAGCTTCTGAATTGATACTGTTAATGCTAAATACTTTGACTTTACCTGCTTCGATGTACGGCTTCAGCACGTCTATCAGCAAAAACCGCTCATATTCCAGATAATCAGCGGCGGCGGTAGGCAGCAGGAGCAACGCGAAGCCAAAATGGCCATACATTGCTATTTCCATGTTCTTGTTGAGGCGTGGGCTATGCCACTGGTGGATTTCTCGATTCATTGATTCTTATTTAATTGACGCAAAAGTAGAAAAAGAATTTTTCGACAAAAATAAAACTTTTTGTTTGTTTTATTTAAAACAAAAATTGACCTTTGCCAAACATCTTATTCACTAAGGAACGCGGCACTAATAACTAAGTTATTGGTGCCGCGTTCCTAACAAAAACAGTTAAGCTATGGAATCAGTTAAAGACGCCATCTCATGGTTCGAAATCCCTGTGTTAGATTTCTCCCGAGCTAAAACCTTTTACCAGGCCATTTTCGACTTTGAAATGCCTGAAATGGACATGGGGCCCGTTAAAATGGGCATGCTGCTCTCGGACCAGGGAAATGGAGTTGGGGGAGCTATCTGCTTTGGGGAAGACCACGTACCTGCTGGAGCAAACGGCCCCAAGGTGTACCTCAATGGAGGGGCTGACCTCAACACCGTGCTGAATCGAGTTCCTGCAGCAGGCGGATCCATCGTTTTGCCTAAAACCGAAATTGGGCAAGACATGGGGAATTTTGCCTTTTTTGCGGACTCTGAGGGCAATGTGGTGGGCTTGCATTCGATGGAGTGAGCTTTTACCATCCGTC
>JBBQSW010000428.1:0-3185 GCA_038213575.1 Chitinophagales bacterium
ATTTTCCTTGCCCTCATGAGTTCGCTCGAAAGCGATGCCTACGAAAAGAGTCTGCTCGCGGGCAAACGAATTGGGTTCGTGGCTTATGGCAGCGGCTCAAAAGCAAAGGTTTTTGAGGCTGTGATACAGAAAGGATGGGAATCGGTGGCGGCGCGTTTTGGTGTTTTTGAAAAGTTGCGCAATCGCCGTGCTATTGATTACAACCAGTACGAATTGTTGCATACGGGCGAACAGCAAGAACCGGTATTTAAAGAAGAAAAGCGATGGGGCTTGGAACGTATTGGTATGGAAGGCGTTACGTTAGGCGCACGTTATTATGCAAGGGCCTAATACAACAACGGGCGACCCCATTAGGCCGCCCGTTATAAATTTTATCGGAAAAACGAAACAGGGGTTAAGATTTACCCGCATTCAACTCATCTTGCCATTTTTTGAGTTCGTCCCACTTGCCCTGATCAGCAAGTTCGGCTTGTTGTGCCCAAGTGCTTGGGTCGTGGATGTTGTAGCTCGGTCCGGCAGCTTCCAGTATATCTTTTATATCGTCGGAAGAGGTTTTCGAGAGGGCTTTCCAGGTTTTGATGCCTGCTTCGTGCAGCAGTTCTTCAATTTTCGGCCCTACGCCTTCTACTATTTTCAGATCGTCCGCTTTCCATTTTTTACCAGCAAAAAGGAAGCTTGCGGCTACGGCGGCCACGGCGGCTTTTTTGCTTGCCCCACCACCATCAGCATTGGCAGCTTGTTCGCGCAGTGCGTTGCGCTCACCTTCGCACATCATCAGGTCGCCCTTAAGTTTGCGGATTTGTTCGGCTTTTGCTTCGCTGTCGGCTTCGGCGGCGGCAAGTTTCATACGGGTGTCCGTCAGTTCTTCGGTAAGCGTGCTGACGCGTCCGCTGAGTTCGGTTATTTGGTCACGCAGCCAACCTACTTTGAAGTAAGTACGGGCGGCGAGCCAGCCCAAGAGAAATGGTAGGAGGCAAAGTGCAAGTGCAGTAGGCAGATTGTCCATGATACTGCAATTCAAGAGGATATGTGAAAGCATGGCTAGTTTGTTTTGAATGTTTAACGGTTTGCGGTGATAACGACGCGGCGATTTTGGTGGCGGCCCTCTTCATTGTCGTTGGGCGCCACAGGCTCGGATTCGCCTTTGGAACTGGTGGTGATTCGGGAAGGGGCAATGCCGTTGGAAGTCAGGATTTTTGCCACAGATTTGGCTCGGGCCGCGCCGAATGCCTGGTTGCTCTCATCGGAGCCTACCTCATCGGTGTGGCCAACAACGGTAAATGTGGTGTTGGAAGCCTTGTGTTTTTCACACAGTTCTTTCAAATAAGCATCTACTTTGGCATCGCGCTCTTTCTCCGTCGAATTGTAGGGGAACAGCAGAATCACGTCTTGGTCAGACTCGATAATGGCACTGTCTTCGTTTTTGATCACCATTTTGAGCCAACTGAGGTCGGTGCTCACTTTTGGGGCGCTGCCTTCCGCAAGACCGTCGTCGTCTACTAATTTGGCAGCCAGTTTAATCCGGTTGGATGGGAATTCCGGGTCGAGCATATCGCGGACAGCAGCAGCGCGGGCCAGAGCCAGTTTTTCTCCACCCGCTTCATTGGCGCGGTAGAAACCAGTGATGAGGATGGTGTCTCCCTGGTGTCCTTTAGTAGCCAACAGGGCTTTTTTCCATTCGGAAAATTTTGGATCGTCCACGGGCTTGTCGGCGTTCCAGTTGAAAAGCGGAACGCCAGAAGTTTCCGTGGCGGTCGTCGCAGCAGCGGCGCCATCGCAACAGTGGCATACATTGCAATGCCAGTAGTTGATGCACCAAGCTGTGTAGCCTGCGAATAGCAGGCCGATGAGCCATAGTGGAATTTTCATGTGAAATTGATTTACGTTTTGTATTGTTTTATTTTGACAAAAGTCTGAAACAAAAAACAATACAAGTGCAATTTCAACAAAAACTTTTTTGAATTTTTTGAAAAACAAAAAGCCCTCCCAAATCAAGTGATCTGGGAGGGCTGGTAGGATACGAGGTCAAAAGACCAAAGCATGGCGAAGTGCCAAACTTATTTTTCGTCGTAGTTGAAAGGCAAAAGTTTTGCGTCTTTCACGGTCGAGAGCGTCATCAGGGTCTTCAGCCGCTCGATTTCTTCGATCTGGCTGATGGTCTTGAAGAGCAGTTGCTCGTAAGTCGGGATGTCCTTGCAGATGATCTTCATGAGGAAGTCCGCTTCACCTGTGATGATGTAGCATTCGGTCACTTCATCAATTTTCCCGATTTTCTCCAGGAAGCTGTTGAGGGCGTTTTCTTTCTTCCAGGCCAAAGACACCAGCACAAAAGTTTTGACATTCAGCCCCATCTGCGTTGGGTTTACATGGGCATGGTAGCTCTGAATGATATCGCTCTGTTCCAATTTCTTCACGCGCTCCAACGTGGGAGCAGGCGAGAGGCCAATTTTTTTAGAAAGGTCAAGGTTGGTGATCTTGCTGTTCTCTTGCAGGATTTTCAGGATCTTCAAATCAATTTTATCCAATTTCTCAGACATATCGCGTAGTTTGGTTGTGAAATATAATTTCGGATCAAAAAGTTGGGCAAAGGTAGGGCGCGACAAAATGATTTGCAAGAAAATGTGTGTCAAACCTCTGTAAGTTTTGTTAATAAAGCGTTTTTGTCAGGTATTGGCATGAAAATGAAAGGGTTCGGTGGGAGGCATTGGGTGTTTTGCCAACAATTATTTGCCAATTTTGGGGAATTCAGACAATCTCACGGGTTCGGGGCGAAAGGTCTGATCCAATGTTAAAATTGCCAAATATAAAAAGGGACAGAGCGGTTTGGGGTGTTGGATCAGCTGCACAAGGCGGCATGGCATCAAATTATTGCCCGTTTTGGCAAACATCCATAATGACGGTCAGGGCAAACAGGGAAGTAGTGTACTTTTCGGAGAATATTTTTGTTCAATAAAAACTTTCCAACCATGAAACACCTGATGCTTGTATGCCTGACGCTTTGTTCCTTTTTGTCGGTTCTACCCGCTCAAAACACCGACTTCGCTCCTGTCGGCGCCAAATGGTATTACAGTCAAATATCTTTCGACTTCCCATATCCAGAGGAATACCACTTGGTAGAAGTGACAGAAGAAGTTGTTTTTCAGGGGAAACTATGCAGGAAGATTGAAGGACTTACTATAAATTGT
>JBBQSW010000429.1:0-3173 GCA_038213575.1 Chitinophagales bacterium
CTAAATCTTTCCTGTTCCTTGGAGTTCATATTTCTACTATTAAATTCAGGTTGAAGCAAAACAGAGTTGGCAAGATGCCATGAAACTAAAAATAGTGGTACAATAGATTGAAAACCACTTGATGCTTCATGAAGTCTTATCTTATAATCCTGCCCTTTAATATTGATAACATCATTAAGTTTGTCGTATTCAACAAAAGCATTATTAACGGGCAATTCAATCGAATCTTTTATCTCATTTTTCGCATTATTAAATTCTGTAAGAAATTCCAAAAGAGATTCAGATGTGAGTCTTAATATGTTTGGGTCTTTAAAGTGCGCAATAAAATTACGCTCGGCAGGAATATAAATAATTTGCGGCAAGGGATAATTTTTGCCTTCAACCTTGGTTAAGGTCCATTCCCCATTCTCATATTTGATGTTATAAGCATCTCCATTATACTCGATTTCGGTTTTATCTAAGTCTTTCTCATGGGAAAAATAGTTTTCTATCCTATGGTACGATAAGAATCGGGTTCTCAACCTTCCTTTTCGCTCAAAACTTTTTTTGTCATAATCCCCTCTAACAAGAGCTTTTTCAATCCATGTAAATGTTGAAATTAATTTGGCGACAGTACTTTTGCCAGTTCCTTGATTACCAATAAACACTGTAACCTTATTTATATCTAACCACCCCCCTTCTTCGTGGTAACCGCGTTTGATAGGGCCAAAATGTTTTATCCTTATTTTGCTCATGATTTTCTGCTTGCCTTGTTGACGGCAAAGTTAATTCACTTTCGCTTTTAAAATTACTTATGCCTAATAATTATGAGAAGGCTTAAAGTTTTCAACACAAATATTGGTCAACTGCCATGCATCTTGCCCGCTCAAACTGGTCAGAGTTAAAATCCCTTCTGTTTATATTCCAACAAAACTCATTCAAGCAGTTCTGCAAGTATTCTTTCGCAACCGAATGGTGAACACCTGTTGTCATTTTCATTGCGTTGCTGATTAGGGCGTGAACCCAAGGCAATTTGTCCATCGCTTGCGTTTGGGGAACAACCATTTCATTTATTTTTGAGATTACCTTTCTCAAGCCACAATAACCTTTCCAATCATGCGGATTCAAGGCTCAACATGTTTCAACGCCCATACCCATAATCTACCGGCGTTTTCCCAGCCATCAGCACCTTGTTTTCCACTGAAATCCAGGTTCCGGAAGGAATTACCACCAGTACGCGTGCCGCATCGGCAGGTATCGAAAATCTGACTTTCCCCCGGACGCCACGCTGCAAAAACCTTTTACTGACCGTGTCATAAAGATCCACACGTTTTAGCCCGACATTGAACGTCACTGTTTTTTCTTCCAGGTAGGGATTGAAAAAAAGATAGGTCGGGTAGGATCCCTTTTTTTTATAAAAATCGGTTGCGCGGCAATCAATTTGCAAGATCTCCGGCACATTGGTGGGCTGTATCGTACCACCAAAAAAGCCAACGTGGCCACTGCCGTACACAGAAAACATGGTCTGTTGCGGCATGCCTTCGTACCAAAGTGGCCCATCGCCTTGGGCGAACGGCGTGATTCCTTTGAACTGCGGATAAATGGATTCTTTGATGACGCCTTCGTAGGCGATCACATTTTTGGTAACGGCCTTGTGCTGCGGAATGGCTTGCAGCGAATCGGGCATATCGTAGGGATAGCAAAAACGAGCTGCATTGGAGGCGTTGAGCGCCCATTTACCCACGGCGCGTGCGTAGCTTTGGTCGTATCGAACCAGCGCTGAAAGCGGCATCATGAGGTCGAAAGTATTCATCAAAAAGCCGTAGCCGCCGTTGTGAACGGTGCTGCCCGCCAAACCACTCACGTCGTAACCGCCCCAGTTGTCGGCCAAAACGCCCCAGCCTTCGCGCCCTACTGCCGAACCATCGAAGGTCCAGTCGAGAAAGCGAGCAATGTCATAATCCGTGCCGGCTTCCACATTCATACGCGCTGCAACGTAGGCTGCAATAGGCATCATGGCCTCATAAAAGCGGTTTTCTTTTTGGTTATAGAGCACATTCAGGGCATTTTTAGCAGCGCGGAGGTATTTCGCATCGCCAAATTTTACCCAGGCCGAATAGAGCACAAAGGCATAGCCGCCCGCCACATCTTCCTGGGTTGGGATGTGGTTTTTGCCGGGTTGCATGTTTTTAAAATCAAAAAACGAATAACTATAACTTTCGCCCATGATCGAATCCGAGCGGTAGAACTGATCGGCAATCGTGCGCTGAATTTCCTCAAAGCCTTTTTCCTTCGGGTACAAATCGGCGACGCTGTAAAACAACACATTGTTGTGTACCTCGTACCAAAAATCGTTGCCGTAACCTCCGCCAATGTGCGCGCCTTTGTTGGTGAAATTCATGATGACGTTCCAACCATTGTCGCGATTGAAATAGTTGCGCAACATCCCTACATAATCATGGCCGTCCTGTTTGCTTTTGTCAATGCCTACCAGTGTTGCGCCGAGTACTGCACCCAAGGCTCCGAGTGCTTCGTGGTTTTCGCCGTTGTTCACCGCTCCGCCCATCCGGACATCGCCCAGAGCAGTGTAAATTCCAAAGGTGGTTTCAGGGAAATTTCGCCCGGTTTTATCCCACCAAATCAGGGGCAGGAAATCACCTTTTTGGGAAAAATCGAACACGTATTGATCGAATTCCTGTGCCGTCTTTTTCCAATCCTTGAAGGCATAAGGCTTAGGGTGATTGGGCATTTTATCCACACGGGGAATGGCGCGTTGAACGGCTGGCGCTGCCGTTGGGGTGAAGTTGGACTGAGGCGCGCAGGCGGTTAGGAAGAGGAAAAGAAGGAAGGAGAATTTGTTCATGTGTTGTATTTTTGTCCTAGTAAATTTAAAATGTGTTTTTAAATAAACAAGGAAGGCTTTTATCAAAGCATGGACGATTTGAAACCGCCCATCAGTATGTCATTGTGCCATCCGGTTCTTCTTATTTTTTCAATGAAACCTTAAGGGTGTGCAGCTTAAAGGATTTTTTGGAGCTGGAATTGGAAACAATCAAGTGAACTCTGCAAATCCTGGTGCCGCGGGCACCGAAAAACCCAAGTAAATGAAGGGCAAATTTTGCCCTCCGGTGCGGTGTTCGTGGGGGAAAATGTCCCCCAATATTCCCACCCAATGCCTTGATTTGCAAAAAAAA
>JBBQSW010000430.1:0-3159 GCA_038213575.1 Chitinophagales bacterium
CTACTGGAGCAGCTTCAACCGCTACTTCTTCAGCAGCAGCTTCCTCTACTGGAGCAGCTTCAACCGCTACTTCTTCAGCAGCAGCTTCCTCTACTGGAGCAGCTTCAACTACTGCTTCCACTTCAGCGGCAGCTTCCTCAACAACGGGTGCTTCTTCCACTACGGGCACTGGCTTAACCTTCACTTTGGCAATGCCGTCCACTTTAGCGACGAATTTTTTCTTAGCGTCTTTGGTGTCCTCGCGTTGTTTTTCGATGCGATTTTCCTTTTCATCAATCCATTTTGCCAACATCTCATCGGCTTTATCTTGGTCAAATGCGCCTTTCGCTACGCCCTTTTGAAGGTGTTTAGCGTACAAAACGCCTTTGAAACGAAGAATAGCATTAACGGTGTCGGTAGGTTGAGCGCCCACGCTAATCCAGTGGGAGGCGCGTTCGCGGTTCAGTTCGATGGCTGCAGGAACCGTTAGGGGATTGTAAGTGCCGATCTTTTCGATGAACTTACCGTCGCGGGGCGAACGGCTGTCGGCGACTACGATGTGGTAAAAAGGGGCGGCTTTGCGGCCTCTGCGTTGCAGGCGAAGTTTGACTGCCATGGTGTGAAATTGAAAATTTAAATGAGAAATTCTCGCCCGGCTACTTATGTGAAATAGCACCGGGCTTTTCGAGGGGCGCAAAGGTAGAAAAACAAGTGCGAAAAAACAAAGCAGGTTGTAAAAAATAGGGCGAAATGAATTTCGCCCTACCGCCAGGCACTCAAAATTCCACCCATGACGGACAATGTTACCATCCAGTAGCCAAGGTTGGAAAACACCCAGCCCCAGCCGCGTTTTTCAAAAATAGACAGGGTGCCTAGAACCGGCAACAGCACCGTGATTGAAATCATAATGCCATGCACGACCCCATGCCCGAAAGTAGCATAACTCTGGCCTTCTGGCCCCACATCTTGGCCAGGACCTGTTACATTGATGCACATGAAAAATGAAAGCAAGAAGGACAGCCCAAGGGCAACTACATACAAAATGGGGTTTGGCCCTTTGCCAATGCTCTCCAAGGTGAAGCCATTAGCCCGCATCCAGGGACCGCCGAGCACAGCAGGGTGGTAGTACACTAAGCCGACGATCATCGGCACAAGCGCTGTCACTGCGACAGCAAGAAAGTTGGGTTCCATAAGTTGTAATAAGTTTTGTTTTGAAAAGATAAGCAAAAGTAAAAATAGGGTTTTGAATTCGCAAATTTTAAAACAAAATATTTTACATAAAATTGTTTATGCACATAAAAGCCCCTTTTCGAGCCAAATCCTGAACTGATGTAGGTTTGATGGAACATGGATGACACGGATTTATGGTCCATCATGAATAAAATCCGTGCCTCAATCCGCGTCATCCGTGTTCTCCACAACTATCTTCTCACCACCAATTTCTCCACCAAAATCTCCCCTCCCCCAAAAAAACGAACGAGATATACCCCACTCGGAATATCCGAAATATTGAACGAATGCGAGCCCGCACTCAGCCGAGCCGTTTGCATCAATTTCCCGTTGAAGTCCACAATTTCCAGACGGCCTTCTGTAGGTAAATCGCTAACAAACACCATATCCCGAGCGGGATTCGGCGCGATGTTCAAATGCCTGACATTGGCAGGATTGGAGGCCCCCACCGTTCCAATTTGCTGATAACCAAGGAAAAAGATCAGAGTACTTGTCATGGCTGGCACATAACATTCACCATGGTCTGCTGTGGGCATTACGTCGTTGATGTCAAAATTGGTAACGCCAGCAACCTGAAATGAATCTCTCGCAAGCAGGCTATTCCGATAAGGCACCTGATCGTCTTCCATACAATAGAAAAGCCGGAAAGGGGCGATGGGCAACCAATTCCCGTCGTAGGTGTCGTTGGCATTTAAAGCGACATTAATGGGGTGATCTGGATTCGTTTGGACGGCTTGAACAAGGCTCTCTTGCATCATTCTGAATGGTCGGGAAGAGCCTTCGTTGTCAACCAAGGCTGTAATCAACTGGCTGTTCAAACTGGACAATGTGATTTGTCCGTCATAAAACTGCTGAATCAATGCAGCATAGGGAGGCTTGAATACTTCAGAGAGGTTATTGAACAGATTTCCGTACACCGTTTGATACGACAGGGCCGTGTTTGGGATATAGGCCGGGTAAAAATACACCCCATCAGTCAGGATTAAATCCCGCATCACCCCGGAAATGCTGTACGGCCCTGACATGGGCGCTGCAGCGGTCACCCTAAACTCTTCTGTGGGGTCTTGCTCAATGGCCCGGTGCAACGCCATGGCGCCGTGCCCCCCCTGTGAGTAGCCCGTGATGAACAACTGATCGTTCGTAATCACTTGATTTTGTTGCAAAAACTCCACACCGGCGCGAAGCATATCCATGGCTGCCCAAGCCTCACTTTCTGCATGGACATAAGGGTGAAATCCTTTGGAGGTATTGCCCAAGCCGAGATAATCTGGCAAAAACGCCACATAGCCCAAGCCGGCAAACAGTTGTCCCACAATGCCCTCTCCGCCCGTCAAAACATTGATGGAAGGCACATCCTGCTTCGAGCCGGAGGTGCCATGCTGATACACCAGGCGCGGGTAAATGCGCGAAGGATTGTCGGGCACCGAAAGCAGACCCGACGCCGTATCCACCAAGCCTTGCACACTTTTGGTGGTATAAGTGATCTGGTAATATTTCGCCCCGTATTGGATGAAGGGCAGGTTGTCGAATTCGGCCAATAATTCGGCCTTGGTTTTTTGGCCGAGGAAGGTGGCGGAGACGAGGTTTTGGCTGAAGAGCGTGGCATTGAACGTCAGGACAATCAGAAAGGTAAAGGCAAATTTTTGCATTGGAAAAGTTGGTTATTGTAACGTGAGATGTAATTCAAACAGTATCCTTGAAGGCCCAAAACTAATACGTCAACCATTATCCCATCCTTTTCTACCTTCACTCCTGCAAAATTCTTTCCATTCTATGGCAAAAGGAGGTGTCAGCTCATACCTCAAAAAGTAAGGTAAAACCCTACCTTTGTCAAAAACTTAAAAAATGGTCATTCAAATTGAAATTCCTGATACTGCGCTGACCATACCGCGCTACACCCAAGAGGACATAATGCTAGATTTGGCGGTGGCTTTGTTTCAAAGACAAATT
>JBBQSW010000431.1:0-3144 GCA_038213575.1 Chitinophagales bacterium
CGTTTTTTTGAAGAGCGGTTCAGGCTTTTGACAGATGATGGAGCGAGGTTGGGGCGGGAGTATTTACTGAGGATGTATGCCAATCCGTTGGTGAATCAATTGGCGGCCATGGAATTGTAATGTGAAAATCATGTTCAGATATTTCTCAACCCTTGTTTTTGCGGCGCTCATTTTATTTCCACTATCTGCTTCCGCACAATTGCCCAACCGTGATTCCGTCCTTGTGGATAGCCTGAAATTGTTGCGCCCCATCCATTTCAGCCATGATACCGGAAGCGAGGTTCGAGCCGTTCGGAGAACTTTTGTTCGTCTTCACCGGGAACAATACCAACGCGAAATAAACCGCCGAGCGCTACTTCGAAACGCCCCTTTTTTAAGCCTCGACTCTATTTGGTTTGCCGTCCAATATCTTGAACATGAACAATACAACTAACCCCCATCTCTCCGATATCCTCACCCACCTCGGCGAAGACCGCGAAAATTATTTTCAGGCCATTTCTCCGCCCGTTATCCAGTCGAGCAATTTTGCGTTTCCTGATCTGGCAGCTTTCCGCGACGCGTTTTCGGATGAGTTGACAAACCACGTATACTCGCGGGGCAACAATCCAACGGTGGAAATACTGCGCAAAAAACTCGCCGCGCTCGAAGGCACGGAAGATGCGCTGGTGTTTAGCAGCGGGGCTGGGGCAGTCGCAGCGGCCGTTATAGGCAACCTGAAAGCGGGCGACCATATCGTTTGCCAAAAAGGCCCCTATTCCTGGACTTCGGCCTTGTTGCGCAAGTTTTTGTCGCGGTTTGGTGTAGAACACACTTTCGTGGATGGCACCGATATGCAGGAAATTGAGGCCGCCTTGCGCCCGAATACAACGGTATTATATCTCGAAAGTCCGAACACCATGACGTTTGAGTGTCAGGATCTTGCAGCTTGTGCCAAACTTGCAAAATCTCGCAACCTCGTGACCATCATTGACAACTCTTACTGTTCGCCCCTCTACCAAAACCCGGCAGCCTTTGGCATTGACGTGGTGGTGCACAGCGGCACCAAGTACCTCAACGGCCACTCCGACGTGGTGGTGGGCGTATTATGTGGCAGCAGGACTATGGTGAAGAAAATCTTTGAGTCCGAGTTGATGACCCTCGGCGGCATCCTCAGCCCACACGATGCGGCTTTGGTGATCCGCGGTCTGCGCACCTTGCCGCTGCGTTTGCAGAGAAGTTCAGAAAGCGCCCAATGGCTGATTGAAAAACTTGACGGACACGCTAAAGTGGAACACATCTGGTACCCATTCCATCATTCTTTTCCGCAACTTGAACTGGCCAAGCGGCAAATGCGGGGTTGCGGCGGACTTTTCTCCGTGCAGTTCAAAACCGATTCCATGGAAAAAATGGAGGCCTTTGTGCACCGGCTCGAACGTTTCCTCATGGCCGTCAGTTGGGGTGGTCACGAAAGCTTAATCATTCCTACTATTGGCTTTTACAACATTCCTGGGCGGTCTGCCCCCCCTATGCCATGGCAGTTTGTACGATTTTACATCGGCCTGGAAGATCCCGACTGGCTCTGGGAGGATTTGGAACGGGCGATGGGGGCCTTGTGATTGGATTGGAAGCGGAGGGTGTTCAAAATGAATCGCCCTGTTTGATGTAAGTATCAAACAGGGCGATTAAATTAGTTTTCAGGCAAGCCTTAGTTTTTCATTTCTTCCTTACGCTTCTTGTCAGCCGCTTTTTTTTCCTTGCGCAATTGCTTTTCTGCTTTGCGCTGGCGCTTGTCCTCGGCTCTGTCACGTTTGTCTTCCCGGTTATCGCGCACGTTTTCTTGTTTGTCGCGAGCATCTTCTTGTTTGTCACGTGCTTTTTCAAGGTCATCGCGCTTGTTGCGCTCGTCATCTTCGCGTTTTACGTCGCGTACTTCTTGGCGGGCGTCACCCAGTTCTTCTTTTGATTTGCGTTTTTCTGTGCGACGTTCGGCTTTGTTTTCATCACGATCCTGCTTGTTTTTTGCACGTTCGCGTTTGTTCTCAACGCGGTCGGCTTTGTCTTCGGCGCGATCGGCTTTGGTTTCGACCTTATCATTCACGGGAGGCTGTTGGGCCTGGAGGGTGTCGAATGCAGCCAAAGCAAACAGGCAGCACAGGAGAATTAGTGTCTTTTTCATGTAAATCAATTTGTGTTTGTTAAATTTCAAGTGTACTTCTACCCACTGAAAGAAGTAGAAGACGATTAGGTTTAGGAAAGGAAGCAGTATAACGCTTCCTTAAGGAAGAGGCTCTATGCTACTGTCGTCCATTTGCCAAGGCTCATTCTCAATTTTTGGGATAAAACTTTCCCGCTACCTTGCGGCACAATTTTCCTTCCTTTATTAAAAAAATGAAAAAAACATCACTCTTACTGCTTTCTGTAACGCTTATCACCAGTCTTTTTGCACAAATTAGCTTTACCAATAAAACCAACTTGCTCACCCCTGTAAATCATTACAGCGGCGTTGCCATTGCCATTATGGATATGAACGGCGACGGGTTGGACGACATCGCCCGGCTAAGCCAAGGCACAGCCCTTAACATTCAATTCCAAACCTCCCCCGACCAAGCTTTCATTAGTACAGGCATGACCCCACTCCCTGGTACAGACAACACTTGGGGGATGTGTGCAGCCGACATTAACAACGACGGCCTCGGTGATGTACTGGCTGGTGGCAACGAAAACGGCATAAAAATCCTACGCTCCAATGCCAATGGCAATTTCACGATCCAAAACATAACCTCTCCCAGTACTTTTGTGCAGGGGGTTAACTTCGCAGATATCAACAACGATGGATGGCTAGATGCTTTTGTATGTCACGATGTTGGTATTTCGAAGATTTTTGGCAACAACGGGGATGGAACGTTCAGCCAGCAGCCCAACTGGATTAACCTAGCCACCTCCCCTGCTTCTGATAATTCAGGCAATTACGGCTCGGTGTGGAGCGATGTGGACAATGATGGCGACCTTGACCTTTACATCGCTAAATGCCGTCAAGGGGTGAACAGCGCCTCTGATCCCCGCCGCATCAACCAACTTTTCCTGAACAACGGTGACGGCTCCTACACCCAAGACATTTCAAACACCACGGGCCTGCGCATCGGAGCGCAAAGTTGGACCGCCGAT
>JBBQSW010000432.1:0-3130 GCA_038213575.1 Chitinophagales bacterium
TAGCATTAAACCGCAACTTACCACTAAAATTTGGGAAATGTTCCTCATACGAAAAGTGTTGGATTTGATAAAAACGGAAAATTTTCGACGGCGAATTTACAACAGCTATGTTAATCCCCGATTAAGTTTTGCCGTTAGGTAGCAATCCATTTTACTGCTCTATGGCTGGGTCGGGGAGTTTTCGCTACTTTTGAGCCACTCATTGACAAAATCAATTTTAGAACCACAGACAACCAGGAACTTGGATATTTTAACAAAAACCAAGATTCCTGGTATCAATAGCATAATTTCCAAATTCAACAATTTCAAACATGAAAAAAACTATCCTGGCACTAGCGCTCTTACTCGGCATCTTCTACACAGGTCGTACCCAAGTCATTATTACAGAGATCATGTACAATCCGCCAGAAAGCGGTACAGATTCGCTGGAATACCTCGAATTGCACAACTTCAACAACTTGCCTACCGATATCTCTGGCTGGACTTTCACCCCCATGAGTAGTATTGAGTACGTTTTCCCGGCAGGCACCGTCATGGCGCCGGGTGGATATATCGTTTTGGCAAAAAGCGCCAGCGCTTTTCAATCCGTCTTTGGTTTCGCGCCTACGATGTGGACGGCTGGAGCACTCAGCAACGGTGGAGAACTCATTGAACTTCGGGATGCTGCCGGAACGTTAAAAGATGCCGTATCCTATTTGAATGCGGTGCCTTGGCCTGCAGAGGCTGCGGGTATGGGGCCGTCTATCGTGCTTTGTGACTTCAATTCTGACAACAGTCTGCCCGCCAATTGGCAAGCTGCAACTACAGGCACTGGCATCATCATCAATGGAAATGAGGTAAAAGGCAACCCTGGAGCTGCTTCTGGCTGCACGGGCATGAACGAAATAACCGCCGTAGACGACAATGTGGCCGTGCCATCGGGACAGACTTCCCTCCTAAATGTCCAGGGTAATGACTTGATTATCAATTCCCTCACGCTTTTCATCATTGTAACGCCCCCCACGCAGGGCAGTGCTACTGTGAGCGGAAACAATATTTCTTACCAATCCAATGCCGGCTATTGTGGCCCCGATCAGTTAACCTATCAAATCTGTGATGCCAACGGCTGCTCTGAAGCTACGGTCAACATCACGGTGAAATGCTACCCGCTTCGTACCATTGGCCTGGTAACCACCGAAAACCAGAACACCGGGGTGGCTGATTCGCTCAATGCCAACTGCGAACTGCAAGGCACTGTATATGGTGTAAACCTCCGACCGCTCAACAACAGTGTACCTTCCATGCTTTTCACCATCATTGACAACAATGGAGATGGTATCGCGGTCTCGACCTTGGGCGGCACTTTTGGGTACACCGTACAAGAAAAGGATAAGGTGACCGTGCGAGGCACCATTGCACAATTCAATGGCCAGACTGAAATTCGTCCAGACACGATTTTAAAAATCTCTGCCGATAACCCCTTGCTTGCGGCAACTGTAGTAACTAGTTTGTCTGAAGCAACAGAATCCAAATTAATCAAAATCAACAGTTTGCACTTGGTAGATCCTGCGGAATGGACCACCGGGATGGGTTCGAGCGGCTTCAATGCCCGCGCAGTTTCTGACAACAACCCGAACGATACGATCCTGATCCGCATTGATCGCGATGTGGAGACTTTCAATTATCCTGCCCCAACCGTACTTTTCGACCTTACGGGCCTTGGCGGACAGTTTGACGCAACCAATCCTTTCAACACGGGTTATCAGGTGCTTCCTCGTTACGATGCCGATATTGACCTCATCGCTGCTGCCCACGAGGCTGATTTCAGCGCGGAAGTGTCGCTTTCGCCCAACCCGGCCAGCAATCTGATCTCCATTGAAATGAGCACGTTCTTTGACCGTATCGTACTGTTGAATGCCAAAGGTCAGGTAATCAAAACTTATTATCAACCGGGCAATCAGCAAAAAGTGGATGTTACGCTGTACAAATCTGGTATCTATTTTGCCCGATTCGAAAAGGGAGGGAAGACTTGGACGACGCGTTTTGTGAAAATGTAGACCGAATTTCATTTCGGTATCAGCTAATCTTTAGCCGAAATGAAATTCGGCCTACCGCCCTTCGGTCTCCAAACCGTAGGGCGGTTTTTGTCTGTAAAGACTCTTTTTCCTTTTTGGCCTAAACCTTGCAAGCCAGCAGGTTTCATACAATACTGCCCTGGGCATGACATCTTTAACGTTACGCTGTATTCTACTTTTTCATTTTGCATGTTTGCCCCAACTGCTTTTTTCGCAGAATAAAAGACTCGCTTGTCGAACCAGTTTACCCGCCGGTTTTTCAGGCAGCCAATTTCTTAAAGGAAAACAACGATGGAAAAGCCTGCCCAAATTCTTGATTTCCAAACAGTTCGAATCCATCACCCAATGGGAAGGCAATGTTTGGGTGGCTGCCAATGAAGGCCGAAAGCCCCAGTTTCAGCGGATTTGGAGGTTGAAGAAGTAGTTGAGGATGTTGAGGGGTTGAGATTTTGCACTCAACATTCTCAGCACCCTCAAAACGGATACCCAACCGCCAAATTCGGGTTGAAATCCCTGGGCTGCATTTTGGAAAACAGGTTGCGAACCCAATAACCATTCCCGTCAGCATCAGCGTAGGGGCGCCGTACGGGTAGCCCAAAATCTATACGCAATACAAAATAATCCAAATCCATACGAAGGCCAAAACCTGTACCGATGGCGATGTTCTTGTAAGAATCCCAGCGCAACTCTGATTCCAAGCGGTCTGGATCTTTGCGGAGTGTCCAGATATTGCCACCGTCCACGAAAACGGCACCCTTCAACCATAAAAACAGCGGAAAACGCAACTCGCCTCCAAACTCAAAGCGGAAGTCCGCTGCTTGATAAAATGGTTGGGTGGCAAGCGGTTTGGGCTCATTGGTGAGGGTATCTCGTATTGTGTAGCCTCCAGGCCCCAACTCGCGGATGCGCCAGGCTCGAAGACTTGAAGGCCCGCCCACAAAAAACTGCTTTACAAAAGGCACGGCACGCGAGTCGCCAAACGGCGCGGCCACCCCGGCCCCAATACGCACTGCGCCAACCACGTTTTGACTGAAATTGCGTGTGTACACGGCTTCTTGGTCGAGTCGCAAAAACTG
>JBBQSW010000433.1:0-3119 GCA_038213575.1 Chitinophagales bacterium
AAACTAACAATGAGAAGTCAGTCTACTTTTGTAGCTCTTAACTTTTCCTCCACCTAATTTTTCCGTCAACAATTTAGCAATGAAAAAATCGCTCTTGGTATTGGCTGCCCTCTTCATGACAATTGCCTCCTTTGCACAAAAAAAGCTCCCGTCTGCCAACATTAAAACCCTTGAAGGTCAGACCATTAATGTGCAAGAACTGGGTAAAACCGGCAAAATCACGGTCATCAGTTTTTGGGCTACCTGGTGCTCCCCCTGTAAAAAGGAACTCGATGCCATCGCAGATTACTACGAAGAATGGCAGGAGAAATATGGCGTAGAACTTGTAGCCATCAGCGTAGACGACGCCCGTTCTGCTGCCAAAGTCCCCGCCATGGTCAACGAAAAAGGTTGGAAATACCGTGTGCTGCTCGACCCGGCTAGAGAACTTCAAACGGCAGCGAACATCCAAGCTGTTCCACACACCTATGTGCTCGACCAGCAAGGCACCATCGTTTTTGAGCATAATGGCTACACCCCAGGGGATGAACTCGAACTGGAGGAACTTTTTAAAACGTTGAAGAAGTAAGTTAGCCCGAAATTTATTTCGCCGCTTTTCAAGCGTGTAATGCTTCCTACAGTGAAGCATTACACGCTTTTTATTGCTCGAAAACGTACTATAATATTAAACACATAAGGCACATAGGACACATAGAAGATTGAATATTAAACACATAAGGCACATAAGGCACATATTTGGGGTTGCAATCTAATGTGCCTTATGTGTTTAATTTTCAATCTGTTATGTGTTAGAACCGCGCAATCAACTCCCCAACCTGCCAAACATCCTCAAAGGAATTGTATAATGGCACCGGCGCAAATCGAATCACATTCGGCTCGCGCCAATCTGCAATTACGCCATTGGCTGCAAGGAAATCAAAAAGGGCTTTTCCCCGTTCATCCGTGAGCAGGGAGAGTTGGCAGCCACGCCGGGCGGGATCGCTGGGCGTAATGATTTTGAACAAGTTGCGCCTGTTATTGGCTTCATTGAGCACTTGTTCTAGAAAGCCTGTCAGCTGCAGGCTTTTTGCCCGCAGGTTGTCCATTCCTGCTGCATCAAATATATCCAGACTGGCTTTGTGCGCGGCGAAGGCGAATATCTGCGCATTGCTGATTTGCCAGCCTTCTGCGCCATACATGGGCCGGAATCCTTTTTTCATTTTGAAACGTTCCGTTTCGTCGTGGCCCCACCAGCCTGCGAAACGCGGCAATTCGGGCGCGTTTGCGTGGCGTTCGTGTACAAAAGCACCCGAAGGGCCGCCGGGGCCAGAGTTGAGGTATTTGTAACTGCACCACACGGCAAAATCTGCCCCCCATTCGTGCAGTTGCAACGGCAAATTGCCCGCAGCATGTGCTAAATCAAAGCCCACTTTTGCACCGACGCTATGCCCAGCGGAGACTATTTTTTCCAAATCATAGAATTGCCCGGTGTAATAATTTACGCCTCCAAACATGACCAAGGCAACGCTACCGCCCTCATTTTCAATGATTTCCACAATATCCTCCGTGCGCAAAATATCCTCGCCCGGACGAGGGGCAACTTCCACAATTGCTTTTTCAGGATCCAAACCATGCCAACGGACTTGGCTTTCCATCGCATATTGGTCGCTGGGAAAGGCGCCTGCTTCCATCACTATTTTGTAACGTGTAGGCGTGGGACGATAAAAGGAGGCCATCATTAAGTGGAGGTTCACCGTCAGGGTATTCATCACTACCACCTCGTGAGGCAGCCCTCCGACGAGTCGAGCGGTCTGGGCCGTAAGGAATTTATGATAGTGCATCCAGGGCAATTTGCCCCTAAAATGGCCTTCCACACCGTGTTCGGCCCATTGGTCGAGCTCGTTCAGCAGGGCTTGGCGGACGGTTTTGGGTTGGAGGCCAAGGGAGTTGCCGCAGAAGTAGCGGACGTCGTTATGGATAGTCTCCTTTGAAGTGAGGCTATCCATTGGGTGTTTCGGAAAAACAAAATGCTCGCGAAAGTGTCGGAGCGGGTCTTGTGCGTCGAGGCTGCGGGCAGCGGAGAGGGTATTTTCGTAGCGCATAATGTCCATGCTAAAATTTGAAGCCGCAAAGGTGGCAATTCTGTGGTCTCCATCGCTTTCCCCATTTCCGACCATTCACCGAATATTCGGCGGACGCCGCACTTGCGTTATCCTAAGAGCGTGTGTTGCAGCACATATACCGCTACACCTGCCAAATAGCCAACGGCTGCCAGCATCGAAATCCGTTTCAAATACCAGAAGAAATTGATGTTTTCCATGCCCATAGCCGCTACCCCTGCTGCAGAACCGATGATGAGCGTGCTACCTCCCGTACCCGCGCAGTAGGCGATGAGCTCCCAGAAAAAACTGTCTGGCGGATAGACTTCAAGGGAGTACATCCCTTGAGCGGCGGCCACGAGCGGTACATTGTCCACAATGGCCGACAAGAATCCGATCAGTACGCCAATGGCTGTCACGTTGCCAACTGTATGGTCGAGCCATTCGGCAAGATGGTGCAGTGTTCCCACGCTTTCGAGTGATGTAACAGCGACCAAGATTCCAAGGAAAAACAAAATGCTCGGCGTGTCAATCTTGCGCAACGCGTGATTTACGGATCGGAGACCTTTTTCATCCTCGTCTTTTTTACTGTGGATGAGTTCGGTGAGCACCCACATCACTCCAAGGCCAAAAAGCATACCCATGTAGGGCGGCAGGTGCGTAATGGTTTTGAAAATCGGCACAAAAAGCAGGGCTCCGATGCCGATGCCAAATACCATATTGCGTTCAAATGGGGTTGAGTTTTGAAGGTACTCGTCCTCTGCTTTAGGTGTTTGCACCTTCCCTTTCATACTTCGCGAAAGCAACAGAAGTGGCACGAGCAGGCAAACCAAACTGGGCAGGAAGAGCATTTTCATAATGTTCAAAGCCGTGATTTGGCCACCGATCCAGAGCATCGTGGTGGTCACGTCTCCAAGCGGCGACCAGGCACCGCCCGCATTTGCAGCAATAACTACCATTCCTACCAATAATAGGCGATCCTCGCGATCCTCTACAATTTTGCGCAAAAGACTGACCATTACGATGGTCGTGGTCAGGTTA
>JBBQSW010000434.1:0-3096 GCA_038213575.1 Chitinophagales bacterium
TTCCTGGAAACGCTGCGCATAACTACCATTCCAGCCAATTTTATTTTGGACGCACAAGGAAAGGTGCTGGCCAAAAACCTGCACGGAGATTCATTGAAAGCGTTTGTAGCAGATTATTTGAAGTGAGTCCTTTCGGCCTACTTCTCCCTCCATTTCCGCACCAACTTCTCCATTTCCACCGCATGGAATACAATCAGCGATACCAGAAGGCATCCTCCAAGCTCAAGCAATGTAAGCGGCTGGGTTGAAAATATGTCTTGCAAAAGAGGGACGTAAAGCAGGGCCATTTGAAGTCCAAACGTCAGCAAAACGGCGTCAATCAGGGGTAAATTGCTAAAAATGCCTTGACGAAAAAGGAGAAAATGGTCGCTTCGAATGGCCATCACGTGGCCCATTTGGCTAAGGCAAAGTATGGTGAAAACGTAGGTTTGCCATTTTGGGTCATCGTTGTGAATGGCCCAGGCTTGTACGCTGAGGCATACGGCGCCCATGAGCAAACCCACCCAAAGGATATGCCAGCCCAGCCCATGTGAAAAGATATTTTCGTTGGGCTCCCGGGGCGGCAATTCCATGACATTTTTTTCGGCAGGCTCGTTTGCCAACGCCAGTCCCGGCAAACCGTCGGTCACGAGGTTGATCCAAAGAATGTGAATGGGCAACAAAGGGATAGGAAGTCCCACCAGCGGAGCCAGAAAGATTGTCCAGATTTCCCCACTGTTGCTGGTCATCGTGTATTTGATAAACTTGCGAATATTGGCGAAAATGCGTCGTCCTTCTTTTACCGCTTTGATGATGGTGGCAAAATTGTCGTCCAACAAAATCATGTGAGCGGCTTCTTTCGAAACATCCGTGCCTGTGATGCCCATGGCTACGCCGATGTTTGCCCTTCGAAGCGCCGGTGCGTCGTTCACGCCATCGCCGGTCATGGCGACGAATTGTTCTTTCATTTGCAGCGACTTTACGATTTGAAGTTTCTGCTCCGGCGATACCCGGGCGTACACTTTTATGCGTTCGATCTCTTCTACAAACTCGTGTTCCGGCATTTTCAGCAGTTCTGCGCCTGTAACCACCTTGTCGGTAGGACTGCTCAAGATGCCGATTTTTTGGGCAATGGAGGCTGCCGTCACCGGGTGGTCGCCGGTAATCATGACGGGTACGATGCCTGCGGTCTGACAATCCTTGATGGCCTGAGCAGCTTCCTCGCGAAGTGGATCCATCATGCCGGCCAGTCCGCAACATTGCAATTGTGTTTCAAGGGTGGAAAAATTGAGCTCGGCAGGCAATGTATCCACCACCCGGCAACCATAAGCCAGCACACGCAGGCCATTTCCCCCCATTTTTTCGCCTGCGGCAATCATAGCGGCCTCATCGGCATCTTCGCAGGCTTTTAGCACGGACTCCAGTGCGCCTTTCGAGATAATCAAAAACTGCGTTTCATTCCAGCGATGCACGGTGGTCATCATCTTGCGCGTAGCATCGAAAGGCAATTCTCCAACTCTTTTGTATTCATCGGGTTTGATCGGGCCGTGTTTTGCTTCCCCATAAACCGCCAGCGCTACTTCTGTGGATTCGCCCGTTGGTTTACCTTCCTTGTTCTTTTTTACGTTGTGGTTGAGCGCCATACAAAGCAGCAGGGCTTTCTCTGCCGAAATGGACAAACCTGAAGGCGATGTTTCAGGCACCCATGTTTCGGTAACGGTCATGATGTTTTGGGTGAGCGTCCCGGTTTTGTCTGTGCAGATATAGGTGACGGAGCCCAGGGTTTCTACGGCAGGAAGTTTGCGAATGAGGGCATTTTGTCTGGCCAGACGCCCTGCGCCCAATGCAAGGGCAATGGTGACGACCGCCGGCAATGCTTCGGGGATGGCTGCAACAGCCAACGAAATGGCCGTCAGCAACATACGAATAGGATCCTCGCCCCGAAGCAACCCTGTTACATACAGCACTACACAGATGGCCAACACAGCAAACGAGAGTTTTTTGCCAAAATCAGCCAGCCTTTTTTGGAGCGGGGTCTGCGATTCATCTCCCTGCAACATTTCAGCGATGCGCCCGATCTCGGTTTTCATGCCCGTTGCTACCACTACCCCGCGCCCCCTGCCAGCGGTTGCGAGCGTACCCTTGTAGGCCATGTTCGTACGATCGCCAACGGGCAAATGCTCCCCTTCCAAGCCCTTGGTTTGCTTTTCCACGGCATTGGATTCGCCCGTCAAAGAGGCTTCTTCAATATGCAAGGAATGGGATTTCAGGAGCCTGATATCGGCGGGCACCATGTTGCCAGCTTCGAGCGTCACCACATCGCCTGGCACCAGGTTGGAAGCGTCAATCTGTACAGGAGTACCCTCCCGAAGCACGGTCGCAGAGGGCGCCGACATCTTTTTCAGGGCCTCCATGGCTTTACTGGCGCGGTATTCTTGTACAAAACCAATAATCGCGTTCAGCATCACGATAATCAAGATGACGAAGGTGTCTTTGATGCCTCCGATCAAGCCTGATACGACCGCTGCTGCCAACAGGATTATAATCATCACGTCTTTGAATTGCAGCAAAAACAGGAGCCATAGCGGCTTCTTTTTCTTTGCCCGCAATTCGTTGGGGCCATGCTCAATCAGGCGTTCTTCTGCCTGGGCGGCGGACAGTCCGTCGGGGTGACTGTCGGTGTGTTTGATTACTTCTTCTTCATCAATTAGGTGCCAATCCATAAAGTGTTTTTGTGTGGTAATTTTTATTTCAGAATGGGATTAATCTCTCAAATAGAAATAGTTTTGAGGCAATATAGGGGAAATACAGGACAATAAGGGTTGTCCCTTCTGGTTTTGAAATCCCTCTTTCTGTTTTCAGAAATAATAGCACTAGTAAAGTAACACCAAATAAAATGGGCAAATCAAAATAAAGCAGGTCTTTTTCCATGAATGTAGTGCTGATTGTGCCTCCCAGACCTATCGGAATAAGTCCATCAAAAATATTACTTCCAATAACATTTCCAACCGACATTCCAGCTGATTTGCGGATTGCAGCGCCAAACGCTACTGCTAATTCTGGCAAGCTAGTGGCAAGTCCAACAATCGCAATTCCAATAAAAGACTGTGCTACCCC
>JBBQSW010000435.1:0-3073 GCA_038213575.1 Chitinophagales bacterium
TATTGCTTTGATTTTCAAAGTATAGGCACCAAATTTAGTCTCAGCTTGCCCGCCTCGACTCATGTCGCCAGTAGCAAGGCTGACTTGTTGAGTCCGGCCTCCACTCGTCAAAGAGAATACACAATCGGCGCGTCCCGCCCAAATGCACTGAACCCCTTCGGGACATCGGCTATCGCCCACAACTGAATCAAAATGGATAATTCCAGACAGGTCATCAATGGTGACAATGCTTTCTCCCACGCCAATCGTGAAGTCTTCGCCAATTCTGACCTGGGGAGCAGGCGGTGGAGTTTCTGTAACCGTCAACAGAATGCTATACTCCGCTGGCTTGATTTCTTTGTCCTTAAATTTCATAGGCGACACACCCAACACCCGCACCGTGTGACCTTTGAAGTCAGTGACATTGCTCGTGCCATTGGGCAGCGTAAACGGCAAGCTGATGGTTTGCGACTCGGTTGCTTTCGTCAAAATGAGCACCACATCGGCCTTACCAGCTGTGATGCACTCTACGCCCCCTGGGCATCGGCTATCAGCCGCAATCTTTTCAAACTTGATCGTAAAACCTTGACCGTCCGATGCTTCGCCGGTTTGCCCAACTTGAAGTGCAAAGGGCCGGTCGAGGTTGAACTTGACGGGCGATACTGCTGGTTTTGGACATCCAAGGCTAACCGATAACATGGCAAGCGCGAGGAATGATAAAAGTAGATTTTTCATTTGTGAAGAAAAATGGTTTGGTGAACAGAAAAATGGTCTTGAAGTGTTCCAAATTGGAGGCTTTGATTGTTTACGGCATACCCGAAACCCCCGAAACCTATTAGTTTTGCCCGGCGAAATTAGCAACGCTTCTGAAACCCTTCTGCAAACTGACCACATTTCGCAATTTGTCAAATTGACCACCTGAGTCAAATTGACCACATTCAAATTTTCATGGAGCCAATTATTAAAGGTCTGCTCTCTGGGCTGGCCTACGGTTTGCTTATCGGACCGCTGTTTTTTATGAACATCCGTACCACCTTGACTCATGGCTTGCGGCAAGGGTTGTCGTTGGTAGCCGGGGCATTCACGAGCGATCTAACCATGGTATTGGCAAGTTGGTGGAGCGCTGGACGATTGGCGGCCATTACCAGTGAAGACCTGTTTCAAAGTTGGTTTGGGTTGATATGCGGGTTGTTGCTATTTGGTTTCGGCCTTTCAGCAGCATGGCCGCGCAAGCATCGGTTTGACAAACAAATTAATGAAACCCAACCCGTTGTCAAACGTCGCTACGCTTTTTTTCAAGGTTTTTCTATCAACATGACCAATCCCTCTAACTGGCTCTTTTGGCTGGGAGTAGCTACTGCTGCCAGGGCGGAAGCACCCAGTGGAGACGAGTATTACCTTCGATTTTTCATGGCTGCAGCCTTGATTGGTTTATTCAGTACCGACCTTGCAAAAGTTCTGTTGGCGCACCAAATTGGAAAGCGACTGAAACCTGGCGTACCAGAAAAAATCGTGCGTTTTGCTGGCTTTATCCTCATGGGTGTGAGCAGTTGGATACTTTTCCGCGTGGCGCAAAACGCTTTTTGAATGCAATCCGCCACTCAATTTATGTAAATTAGTCACGAATTTACACGAATAGGGAGATTAATCGGTAAAATTCCGTGTCATTCGTGTTCCATCCAACCCGTTACAAAAAAACTA
Organism: Chitinophagales bacterium; assembly: GCA_038213575.1. Lineage (GTDB taxonomy): Bacteria > Bacteroidota > Bacteroidia > Chitinophagales > Saprospiraceae > M3007. Next base: position 1,681 of record JBBQSW010000435.1, read on the forward strand.
CAATTAGACATGGAGTCTCTGCGCGAGCAACTAATAATTTTGATCAGCACACCGCTTTATGTGGTCGTCATTTTGGCTGAAATGCTGCTGAGCAACTACCGCCACACCAAATCGTACACGCTGCGAGACACCCTGACAAACCTTTACTTAATGTTGCTTAACAGCGGGGTTGATTTGGCGTTCCGACTTGTGTATCTTGTTATCTTCCAATGGTTTTGGGTACATCGGATGTTTGAATTCACTACCCCTTTCTGGTACTGGTTTTGGCTGGTGGTAGGCATGGACTTTTTGTACTACTGGTTGCATCGGGTAGACCATTTCAGTCGCTTTTTCTGGGCAGTACACGTTACGCACCACTCTTCTGAACAATTCAACCTCACCGTGGGATTCCGATCTTCGGTCTTCCAACCTTTATACCGCTTCATCTACTTCATTCCGCTTTGCCTGGCTGGTTTTAAATCTGTGGACATCCTGTTCATTTTTGCTGCTACCCAAATTTGGGGCATTCTCGTGCACACGGAATTCGTCCGTAAAATGGGCTGGCTCGAACATGTGCTCGTCACGCCCTCGCACCACCGTGTACACCACGCTTCTAATACGCTTTATTTGGACAAAAATCTCGGAATGTTCTTGATTGTGTGGGATAAATGGTTTGGCACTTTTCAGCCTGAACTGCCCGACGAGGCATATCAACCCCTGCGCTACGGCCTTACAAAACCATTGGAAAAAAGGGATGCACTGAACATCGTTTTCCATGAGTGGATCAACATATCCAAGGATTTATTCAGCAAAAAACCGCTGCGCTCCAAGTTCTGGTATGTCTTTGGACCACCCGGCTGGAGCCATGACGGCAGCACCATGACGAGTGAACAAATGCGAAAAAAAGAAAGAGAGGAAAAAAAGTAGGGAGTGCATACATCCAACAACTTTTGATTTTCATCGAATCCTAAGTTTCTCCCCATAAACGTACTTTACCTTCGGGCTATGAAACACTTCCTCCGAATTCTCTACGAAGGTGCAGCGCAGGCATGGCAACAGCTTTTGGCCAACAAACTCCGCTCCTTCCTGTCGCTGCTAGGCGTCACCATCGGCATTTTCTGCATCATCGGGGTAAAGAGCGCGGTCAACTCTCTGGAAGACAATATTCGAGGCTCGATGGCAAAACTCGGCAACGACGTGATTTACATCGAAAAATTCTCCTGGGGCGAAGATCCCGGCAAGAATTTTTGGAAATGGATGCGGCGGCCCAGCTTCACCTATCAGGAGTTTGAAACGCTCAAAGAGGAACTCGGACTAGCCGACAAAGTGGGCTTTTGGCAGTTTCTAGGTTCCAAAACGGTCAAATGGCAATCGTCAAGTGTGGAAAATGCTTTTTTTCTCGGGATTACGGAGG
>JBBQSW010000436.1:0-3068 GCA_038213575.1 Chitinophagales bacterium
CCGTCGTTCCAAACGCTTTTCAAGCCAAATATGGGGTAGATTAAGGTTAGTGCGTCAGCCATCACCATACCCACTGCAACACTGCCGAGATGCCGAACCCAGCTGCGGCTGCCAAAAGCAAAAGGAGAGAGTAACAGGTAAAAAATATCGATTACCCCCATAGCCATAAGGCTGATTCCTTCCCCAATTTCATCAAAACCAGCTTTGGGAATCCGACGCACCAAGGCCCCCCAAAACGATCAGCGTCAATAGCAGTATTTCGAGACCTAAAAAGACGGCTTGCACCCATCTACGGCGTTTGGGTAGTGGGAAAGCATTTGGTGCGTCGAGTGGAGCGTTTTCCTGCACGGCTGTTAGGGAAATAAATATTGAAATCCCGAGGGTAAACGTACTCAAATCTCCGAATTTTGTTAACTTTCGCCGCCCAAAATCTAGATCCCACTCAGTTTATAACACATAAATTTGATTAAATATGGCTTTCCCGACGGATAATTGGACTTACCCGGAATTCCACGCTTTTGTTATGCTTTATGCTGCCAATACGGATGGGCATATCTCCATAGAAGAAGAAAACCTGATTTCACCTACCCTCACAGCGGAGGCGTACCTGCGAATCAAATCAACTTTTATGGCTTGTGATGATGAGGATGCTTTGGATATCATCTTTTCCTACAAAGAGCAATATTGTAAAACCCAAGCGGACAAGGACAAAATTTTGGCAGATATGCTCGAAATCTATCAGGTCAATGTCGGCCTCGAACAAGTTGAACGCAGTGTACTTCACCTTTTTGAGCGAATGCTTTGTCAGTAGTTTTGCACAATAAAAACGGGGCTGTCTGGGTATGTTGGTGAAGGCTTGTTTTTTGCACCTCAAAAGTGGCAACCGCCCGCTTTTTGAGTGCAATTATCAACGCTATAAACCTTCATCAACGTTGCCAGACAGCCCCGATGGTTTTAAATCTGCACAGAACTATTCGCAGTCCTCTTTCAACTGCCGCAGTTCTTCCCGGCTGCCCACTATTACCAAAGTGCCATCATCATCCATTTTCACGGTGAGCGGGAACACAATTTGTGGGCGTTCCGTGGCGCCTGGGTTGTTTTCTCTCCAAGTACGAATCAACTGACGGAGCGCCAGGCGATCGGCTGCCTCTGCGGTAGTGCCGTCCGGGAATTGGAGGTTGATCGGGAACACGATGTCAAAGCAAGAAAGCCCATGTTGACCGTGTCCCTGTGGGGGATGATTCCCAAAGCTAGCGCCGGCGCAATCGGCCCGGAGTCTGCGCAACTGCTCTTCTGAATCCACGGTGATAATTTCTCCATCTTCAGAGATTATTGAAAGTGGAAATTCAAACGAAAGGTGTGGACGATTGCCGTGATGCGGTCTTGGGCCGCCATTGGCCTCAAAGTAGGCGCGGAGTGCTAATTTCACCTCATCGTAGGAATTCACCTCCGTAGCAGATCCATCGGGCAAAACAATCGTGACGGGAAACACCAACTCATAGCAACCGAAACGGCCCATACCGCCGCGTTCTTGTGCGCTGTAAAGGGCTTGATCTACGAGTTCTTCGGTGCTCAGATCGGAAGATTTGTTGCAGGCCACCATAACAGCCATGATGGCTAGGATGGGCAGAAAGAATAATTTGAGTGATTTTACCATGATTGATAAATTTTTGAAAGTGAAATTGTGTTGGATGTTTAATTCAAATGGAGGGTGTTTGACGGATTAGGTCAAAGATTCCGGGAGGGGTTGCATTTCAGAAGAAAAATTTAAACAGGAAAACTATAAAACCGGAAAACAGGAAATTTTTTCCCCGAAATGCAACCCCTCGTATTTTGGCATTACCTACCTTGGTTAAATGCCTTTGGCATATTCCGACGAAAGACATGGCCGAACCCAATTTGCAAGCCTGCCTCCGAGGCGACCGACTTGCTCAAAAACAATTCTTTGAGTGCTTTAAGGGCAAGATGTTCTCCCTTTGCCTCCGCTACGCCAATAGCAGGGAGGATGCAGAAGATGTGTTGCAAGAAGGGTTTGTAAAAGTGTTTCGCGATTTGAACCAGTACACCGGGATGGGAAACTTTGAAGGCTGGGTGCGCAAAGTGTTTGTCAACACCGCCCTACAATACCTTCAAAAGCAGAAAAAGAACCTCATCACCATGGAATTGGACGGCCAGGATTTTCCGGACGAGCCCGCATCCTTCTCTTTAGACGAGCCGCCTGCAAAAAACATGACCCGGATCCTGCAGCAATTGCCAACAGGGTATCGCACCATTTTCAACTTGCACGTGCTCGAAGGTTACTCCCATCCCGAAATCGCCGAAATACTAGATATCTCGGTCGGCACCTCCAAATCTCAATTGCTAAGAGCAAAAGCACATTTCAGAAAATTGCTCGAAAGCAACTTAACTACTTGACAGTCATGGAAGAAAATATACACGACGATAAATTGGACGACTATGTTCGCAGGTCGTTCGAGGGCCACGAAGAAAACCCTCCTGCCGATATGTGGAGTCGCGTCGAAGGCGATTTATTGCCTTCGGTGGAAGTCTCTACGGTTCGCGCTCTATCCCTGCGCTATGGCTGGCAGGCTCTGGCAGCGGTGGTTATTTTGGTGCTTTTTTCGACGCTTGTATGCGAACACCTATATTATGAGGAGAAACTTAGGGATATGGCCGAAAAGTCGCAAGCGGACCAAGAAATTTTAGAAAGAAGCCATCGCAAGGACGAGGCAACTGGACAAGCAATTCATGCGAACCCGAATTCCCATTCGGCAACCGAATTGCCGGTTGAATCGAAAACCATCACTTTCCCCCCCAATGCGCGCCAGTCCGCAAATTTAGAGCGTACTGCAACCGTGGTTCCTTCTCCGAAAACAGCTAAGGAGCATGCTCCCGTCCAGCATTTGGTGGATTTCGAGCGCAACCAAGGGAGTTCTACAATTCCAAAATCTGAACCTTACATTTTGCAGAAGCCCCAGAAAACAAGCGATAAAACCGACAAGTCGTATGCCTCGGTCGGAGCGGTATCCAATGAAAAGCCTTCGCTCCCTCCAAGCGTTGAAACTACG
>JBBQSW010000437.1:0-3055 GCA_038213575.1 Chitinophagales bacterium
CACCATTTACCCCGATGTGATTGAATCCGTGAGTGTACACGGGCCTTCTGTTACCATCAAAAGCCACCACAATGTGGGCGGTTTGCCCGAAAAATTGAAACTAAAAATCGTGGAACCTCTTCGTTCACTTTTTAAAGACGAGGTACGACGCGTGGGCCGCGAACTGAATGTCTCGCCCAATATTCTCAACCGGCACCCCTTCCCTGGGCCAGGGCTTGGCATCCGAATCCTGGGCGACATAACGCCTGAAAAGGTGCAAATCCTTCAGGAAGCCGACGCAATTTTCACCGCAAAACTCCGTGAACACGAACTTTATGACGAGGTTTGGCAAGCTGGTGCTATCCTCTTACCCATTCATTCTGTGGGTGTTATGGGCGACGAACGTACTTACGAAAAGACCATCGCCCTCCGTGCCGTAAGTTCCACCGACGGCATGACGGCCGAGTGGAGCCGACTTCCGCACGAGTTCCTCGCCGAAGTCAGCAGTGAAATTATCAACAACGTAAAGGGCATTAACCGGGTAGTGTACGATATTTCAACCAAGCCGCCAGCAACCATTGAGTGGGAATAATATTACCTTTGAAAAAAATTAGACCCAATGACAAGCGCAAGAGAAGATGAACAGCCATTTATTTTACCAAAATCGCTCCGAGGTCTGAATTTTGAGTTCAAACCCGAACGACGCATGACTGAAGCAGAATTCATCGAGTTTTGTGCCGAAAATGGTCATTTGCGAGTGGAGCAAGATAAAACCGGAAAACTCATCATTATGCCTCCCGTTGACTTTGATGGCGGCGCCCGCGAAGGCGCTGCTTTTGCATATCTCTCCAACTGGTGGCTTTCTTACCAAAAAGGCCGCCTTTTCAGCGCTACCACTGGCTTCCGTTTGCCAGACGGTTCCATCCGAGCTTCGGATGGCTCTTGGATTTCAGATGAGCGAATTGCTCAGGTGGTTCCCGGCGACCGCAAAAAATTCGCGCGAGTGGTACCCGACTTTGTTATTGCAGTGCGCTCAAACTCTGACCGACTTCCTGCTCTTAAACGCAAAATGACCGACACCTGGATTGTCAACGGCGTTCGGCTAGCATGGCTGATTGACCCAGTCCAAGAACGGGCCTTTGTATACCGGGAAGATGCAACCTCAGAAGAATTCGTGGGGTTTGACCATTTGCTTTCTGGTGAAGAAGTTTGTCCCGGTCTTGTATTTGACCTTTCAAAAATGCGTTTGTGATTTACAGCCCAAACGTCAAGATTTGTTGCATCAGCAACCTTGAAGAGGCGCAAATGGCCATAGATTTCGGTGCTTCCGCCATCGGCCTCGTAGGCCACTTGCCGAGCGGGCCCGGTGTTATTTCAGATGAATTGATCGCCGAAATTGCCACCGCTGCCCCTGCCCACATTGCCACTTTCTTGCTCACAAGCGAGACCAAAGCACAAGCCGTCATTGCCCATCAAAAAAAAGTCTTGACCAATACAATACAGATTGTGGACGCCTTAAAATCAGGTACTTATGCTGAAAGCAGGCAATCGCTGCCCAGCATAAAACTCGTTCAAGTCATCCATGTTACGGGCGATGAAAGTCTTGAGGAAGCCCTTGAAATAGCACCACAAGTGGATTTCATTTCCTTAGTACAGACTTCTGGTTTACATTTGCCCTCCAAGCATCAAAACCATACAACAGGCCGTTCTTCTGGAAAATATCGAAAATGAAATTGCACCATTTGCCATTTGCCTTTTACCTTTTGCTTTTGTTCCAAACCGGATGCTGTTACAGCTTCAAAGGCATCTCGATTGATCCAGATGTAAAAACCTTTTTTATCCAAAATTTCGAAACCGAAGCAACCAATGCCCCCCCTACCCTCGGGCTGGATTTCACCGAAAAATTAAAAGACAAGATCCGACTTGAAAGTCGCCTGAGTTTGAAAAACACCGATTCTGATGTAGAATTCGCCGGAAAAGTCATTGAATACCGCGTGGTGCCCGTTGCACCCAAACCGGGAGAAGTGGTGGAACTAAATCGCTTGGAAGTTGGTGTGAGCGTGCTTTTCATCCACAACAAAGACGACAAAAAAACTTGGCCGACCCGCCGGACTTTTCGACATTTTGCCGAATTCGATAATACCGTTGATCTGCTCGGTGTACAGGATCAACTCCTTCGAGAAACAATTTTCCCTCAAATACTCGAAGACATTTTTAACGCGGCATTCAATGATTGGTAGGCTCAACAATTAAACAAAAGAAATTGACTCAAGAACGCTTTACCCAAGTTGTGGACGACCCGGATCTACTCCGGCGCATTACCTACGAGGAATTGAAAACCCTCGCGCTGGCCTATCCATACGCGCACAATTTGCGCTGCCTGCTTGCGATCAAAGCCCGCCAGATTGACCACCCAGATGCTACGCGCAACCTCGCCACAGCGGCCACCTACAGTCTTGACCGCACCAAGCTTTTTCTGCTCGTCGCCCCGCAAGTTATTATCCCTCAACAAGTTTTGGCGCCCGAAGAAGTACTCGAACTAAAGCCTATTGAGACGGTAAAGCGCGAACTTGAAGCCCTCGTTCCGCTTACCCGTGAGGAAAGAAACTTTGAACACCCAATGGCGGTCGAAGCCCCCCCGGATTATTCCGAGTCGGCTGTTTTTGAAGAAAATATTGTGCGTGAATCTGGTTCGCCAGAACCCACACAGGCCCAACCAGAACTTCCGGCCCCGGTTGTCCGCCAAGCTTTTTCCGAATGGATAAGCCATTTTCACCCCCCTGTTCTGGAACAGCGCCTGCGTCCTATGTCTTTGCATGTTTTACAACCTAAACCAGTAGCTAAAATCGAAGAATCGCCCAAAACGCTGGGGATTGCCCAACAATTGGCAGAACGCAGTGTGGCAGAAAACCAAGACGTTATTTCCGAAACACTTGCCAAACTTTACGCCAAACAAGGTTATCGCGACAAGTCGGCTCAGATGTATGCTCGTCTTGCTTTGTTATTTCCAGAAAAAAGCGCGTACTTTGCCGCCGAAATTGACAAACTTAAAAAATAGGCGTTCATGTTATCCATT
>JBBQSW010000438.1:0-3054 GCA_038213575.1 Chitinophagales bacterium
GACGGTGACGGGAATACGTTCCCTGGAACAAACGCGCATGATCTGGCTGATTTGCTCAGTATTGGCGGGTTCTAACACTGCTTGGGGCACGAACATCAGGTCTTCCGTTTCGTCGTGCCCGTGGTCTCGACGGGCGGTTTCGTCCGTCAGAAGGTAGGATTCGCTCACTATGTCACGCAATTCTGCGAACACGGCAGCGGAGATAGGCTGGAGGGCGTTACTTTTGCCGCCGGTTGACGGTTGGTTGTTGACCATTGACTATTGTTTCAATACGAATGTTTCAAAAACTACTTTCCCATCCTCTCTTTTTGAACTCCATCCTAAGGCTTCAAGCCATAGGGCGGGTCGCGCTTTTCATAATATTTACCGCTTCTACACTTTGTGCCCAGAGCTCCGCAGCAGTAAAAAAGCCTGATAGAAGCAGCAAAAGTAAGGGAGTGTTGGGGCATTTTGCGCTCGGCGGGCATTTGCCTGCAGGCGACTTAGCGGATCGTTTCGGGTTAAATGGCTCCTTGGGTGGAGGGGCGGAATTCATCACTTCCAAGAACTGGGTTTTTGGCTTCGAAGGAGGCTTTCTTTTTGGCAGCAAAGTCAAAGAGGACCCGCTTTCCATTTTGCGTACTCCGACTGGCGACATCATAGGGAACGACCGCAATATTGCGACCACCCGCGTACAAGAGCGTGGCATGTATGTAGGTGCTACGATGGGCAAACTTGTGACTTTCAGTGATAAACGCGCAGGGCTTCGGCTTACATTTGGCGGGGGCTGGATGCAACACAGCATCCGGGTGCTCGACGATACGCGCACCGTGGTCCAAATCAGAGGGGATTACAAAAAGGGGTACGACCGTCTTTGTGGAGGCCCGGCTTTGCAACAATTCATTGGCTGGCAAAAAGTCGGTTATGGACGGGATATGAGTTGGCTCATTGGATTTGAGTTCAATCAAGCTTTCACCCAAACCCGTCGCGACTGGGATTTTTCGGAAATGCGGAAACTGGAAGGCAAGCGGCTCGACCTGCGTTTTGGTGTTCGAGTGGCTTGGACACTGCCGTTTTATACAGGGAATGCCGAAGAAATATATTACTAAAAAATTTAGGCTTCTCCCTACTCATTAATCTGACAGCCGCAGTGTTTACAGTGGGATGCATCGTCGTCATGCCCTTCTTTGGAACAATGGCGGCACACTTGTGCGTTGGTTTGCATGCGATTAGCAATCAATTCGGCAGAAACAATCCCTGTTGGAACGGCAATAATGGCATATCCTGTCATCATTACCAATATGGATAGAAATTTTCCCAAAGCTGTAATTGGGGTAACGTCGCCAAACCCTACGGTGGTGATGGTTACAACAGCCCAATAAATCCCAGCTGGAATACTTTCAAAACCTGGGTTGACGGGTCCTTCAATGAAATACATCAAGGCACCAATGATAATGACCAATTGAACAATGAAAAATATAAAAACCGTTAGTTTATGGCGACTGGCTTTCAAAGCACCTGAAATAATATGCCCCGCCCAGAGAAAACGCCCCATTCTCAGCACCCGAAAGATACGCAACAAACGTAGTACCCGAATCACAAGCAATGCTTGCGAACCAACAATGAACAAACTCAAATAGGTGGGCAGAATGGAAACGAGGTCAATCAGCCCTAAAGTGCTAGTGGCATAACTTAAAGGCGACCTTACTACATAGAGCCGAAGCAGGTATTCAATCGTGAAAATGATGGTAAAAATCCACTCCGCAGCATAAAACAAGTCAAAATACTCGTCGTGCAACACCGGAACTGTTTCGAGGATAACCACGATCACACTGACCAAAATCAACCATAGTAAGGCAAGGTCAAAACGTTTACCCCATAGCGTATCGAACTTGAAAATGATTTGGTAAAGTTGTTCTCTCCGTTTTTGATTTTGCATACTCGAACAATTATTAAATGGTATTCAATAGGGTGGAAGATCGTTGCTCTCATCCAAGTTGTGAAACAAAAAGGGCAATATTGCGGCCCAAACATCGCGCAAAAAGTGGACTAACTTATGTTTTTGTTGTACGAATTTGCGATCCAATTATTCAGATTTGGCATGCTCATAGCCGCCAATTTCAACCCTAAAGCCCGACTCTGGCTGCAAGGCCGTAAAGATTGGCGTGCACAAACAGAGATAAAAGTCCACCGTCCACCGTCCACCGTCCACCGTCCACCGTCCTCCGTCCTCTGGCTTCATGCAGCCTCTCTCGGCGAATTCGAGCAAGGTCGCTCCATCATCGAAGCCTTCCGCGAGCGATTTCCTGAGTGGAAAATCGTACTGACATTCTTTTCCCCTTCCGGCTATGGTATACGGAAAGATTACCCACATGCCGATTTGGTCTGTTACTTACCTGCCGATACGCGCCTAAACGCGCGTGATTTTCTCGATTTGATCCAGCCTGATGCAGCGATTTTTGTGAAGTACGAGTTTTGGGCCAACTACCTTTTTGAACTTAAAAAACGCAAGGTTCCGACCCTGCTCGTGTCAGCATTGTTCCGTCCTTCGCAGCCATTTTTTAGGTGGTACGGCGGTTTTTGGCGCAAGATGTTGGACGGTTTCACGCACGTTTTTGTGCAGAATGAAGCTTCCGGCCAATTGCTGCAAAGTATTGGTATTCAAAATTATACCATCGCAGGGGACACTCGGGTGGACCGGGTTTTGAAGATCGCAGAAACTGCCCCGGAGAATGAAATTGTGGAGGCTTTTGTGGAAAGAGATTTGACAACTTTTAAAAAGTTGTCAAATCTAATTCTGGTCGTGGGCAGTTCTTGGGAACCGGATGAGGCGGTGATTTTCCGGGCGCTCCAGCTTCTTGATCCTGATTCCTTGGAGATAGAACTTTCGGGAGGTTCGTGGAAAGTGATCATTGCCCCGCACGAGCCATCGGAAGCGAATGTTGAACGGATTTGTAAACAGGCTGGCAATGCCGTGCGGTATTCTTCCTGGTTTGAGGTGACAGCTCCTCGTACCTCGGAGATGTCACCTCAATACCTCATCATAGACAACATCGGCTTATTGAACACACTATA
>JBBQSW010000439.1:0-3049 GCA_038213575.1 Chitinophagales bacterium
ATCATGCGTCCCCAGTAAAAGCCGCCTACACTATAGAAAAACGAGCGTGCCAACCTCCCTTTGATGGCTGGAACTTAAGCCAATGCCAATCTTTCCGCCGAACCAGGTGTAATGCGCAACATTTTGGAAGCCTACGCGGGCGTTAAAATTTCCAAATCCAAAAACCTGTGGATTGACGCGGGCATTTTTAGTTCCCACATTGGTTTTGAAAGCGCTGTCGGGAAAGATTGTTGGAACCTTACACGGGGCATTCTGGCCGAAAACTCGCCCTATTACGAAAGCGGGGTAAAAATTGGCTACCCTTCCGAGGATGGGAAATGGTTTGCAAGCGGCCTGATGCTCAATGGTTGGCAGCGTATTCAACGAGTAGAAGGCAACAACACACCCGCTTTTGGGCATCAACTGTAAGGATCCCATTTTTACCCATAAATCTGAGGCCACCCGGGATAATTTCATGCTTGCAACTTCTTTGGCGATTTCGTTTTGACCCTCCGACGAACTTTGGCGCCTGAAGAGGAGGCGTTAGCGCCGCTTTTAAACACGGAAATATTCGATTTAAAAAATGCTTGATATCGCTTTTGGAAGGACTACAATGGCCAAACTGCGACACCGATACATTTTAAGCGCCTGTGGTGACAAGAGCTGAGTATCTTTGGCAGCTTTTTTGTGGATTCGATAATACCGATGTAACATCTCCGTATTCGCAAATTACCAACGCTCACAAACCGATTCCCATGCGTATTCTATATTATAATCTCTTCTTTTTCAACGTTTTATTTCTATTTTCTGCGCAAAAAACCGCTGCCTGCGGCTACGATTGGGTAGGGGATTGCGCTTCGGCGGTACACCTTCGAATCAATGGCACTTTAGACAGTTTTATCATCGCAGATTGCCCCGCAGGCATTCGATTCGATGGACTGCATATTGGAACGATACAAAACCTTTCGCTTGCCAATGCCAGAGCCATTACTTGGGAAAGTTGTATCAACAACGTTTCGGGTGTTGGGCTAAAATACCGTGTGTACGAGCAGGGTGGGGGAGGAGGCAATTATCAAACCATGAACCTCGATCAAGATTATTTCACACTTGTGGGACTTTACACCACCCGCTACCGTAGCAAGGCAAGTAATATTGACTTGGCCACGGGGCTTACTATTGGCAAAACCTATGTGCTTGAAGTATATTTTGTGGCTGAAATTGATACCATCGGGGATGATTTTATACCCGAAACGACCATGACGAAAAACAATGGCGGCCAGAATTACCGCCTGACTTTTACTTATGGTGGCCCCAACGCTACTCCTTTCGTCGTGGTACCAACCACGGTCAAAGAACCCGCTTGTAAAGGAGAAAGCAATGGAATTGTAGGCGTCAGTGTTTGGGGCGACCACACGGGGCTTTTTTACAATTGGTCGAACATAAGCCTCAATTTTTATCAACAAAATAGCCTGCCAGCTGGAACCTATACCGTGACGGTCACTGGAGCAAATTATACAGAATCCGATACCATTGTGCTCGGTCAACCCGATGTTTTGAAGGTTCAAACCACTAATATTCAACCTGTTAACTGTGGCGGTGGTCAAGGTTCGATTACGGTTCAAGCCAACGGCGGCACTCCGCCCTACCACTATCTTTGGGCAAATGGCCAGACGACGGCTACGGCGACTTTCTCCAACAATGGGAATTATGCCCTCTCGCTTACGGACGCACACAATTGCATCGCCGTACAATCATTTAACCTGCCAGGAGGAGGCACGGTACAGCAAAGTGTTTCGCAGAAGATCTGTGCAGGGGAAAGTGTTGTGCTGTATGGGACCGTATTTGATGTCCCAGGGGTATTCAGTTTTATCCTGGCCGGTAATGGCGGCTGTGATACGCTCATTACCCTCACCATCACGGAGATAGCTCCGGGCGCCTTGCTGGCCAATCTACCTTCCAACATTCTGGTCACTTGTAACAATCCTTCAGTCAATCTCTGCGCCGAGCCTTCGCCTCAAGCCCTGTTTCAGTGGTCAAAAGACGGAATCCCTGCAACAGAGGCTCAATGCTTGCTCGCTAATGCTGGAGGCATTTACACCATAATGGCATTTTTAGATGGCTGTTCCGCTTTTAGGAACATCCTGTCCGAGGAGCATGTGGTGTCTGTACCAGCACAGTTTGTTGGGATGGATACCTTGACTTGCAATGGTTTTGGAACAACGCCCACGCTTTTCCGGGCCATTACCAATGCCCAAAGCCCTACCTTCTCCTGGACAAGCAATGGACAATTTCTTTCTTCCAATGATTCCTGTTGGTTTGTAACTTCCAGCGGTGGATTTGACTTTACCCTCCCAGAGCTTGTTGTGACAGACGCCTTCGGCTGTATTACTCAAGCTACTGATATGGTTACTATTGCACAAGACGTATCAGCGCCGAGCGTTTCTATCAACACCACGGATGCCTCTGGCCCAAATATTCCCGATGGCTCCGCCGTTGTTCAAGTTGTGGGCAGCGGCTCTTTTGAAACCATTTGGAGTACCGGTCATATAGGTCCTGAGCTCCAAAATTTACTACCTGGGACATATTGCGCCACCGTTACTGGAGAAAATGGCTGTAGTAGCGCAGACTGTGCAGCGGTAGGTTATACACTTGGTTTGTATGAGAGACAGAATTCCTCCTTTCAATTTTCCCCTAACCCCGCCGGCCCCGGCGATTGGTTGGAAATTACGCTGCCCGAAAAATTTTCAGGTTCAAAAATTTTACTTGAACTGATAGACATTCAAGGCGGCACAGTCCAGGTCGAAAACCTGGTCATAACCACTAAAAATCTTCGTTTGCAATTGCCCGAAATCTTACAACCGGGTGTTTTTTTCCTGCGGGTTTTGTCAGAAAAATGTCAGGCAACTGAGAAAGTCCTGCTAAAAAGGTGACAACTTTTAAAGAAAAACGTTGTTTACGTTGCCTTTCGCAGGAATAACGTTTTGTTTATTACTTGAAAACAGAGTGTTTACCTACCTTTGCCGCGAACAATTAACATCCATTCCATCACCTTTCACAAACATTTCCAAAA
>JBBQSW010000440.1:0-3043 GCA_038213575.1 Chitinophagales bacterium
TGAGTACGCCAGCGACATGCTCATTCGATCTTTGGAAGTTTAGCTACAATAGACTTGTTGCAGTATTCATAGGTTATTCAGCGGATTCGACACTAGGCTAAACCATTCACCGGTCGAAAATAACCGTTCAATCGTCGGAAACGACTTCCCAGCCTAAACCCGTTTGTGATGGTTTAAGACGAGTGAAAATTGCATGATTTTCCAATAAATAGGGCTAAAAGACAATTTAGCAGCACCAAATTGGCTCGATAAGAAAAAAAAATACATTCCAAAAACAATGTTAATCCTAGTCAACCAAAATCTCTATAGGATGTTAATGTTTCGATTTAACTAAAAAATTAAATCCCTTAATCCTAGTACCGAGGTACTAGCATAATATTCTGGGCGACAGAAGGCTTTCCACAAGTCGTGACTGTCTCTATATTTTTTCACATCAATCAAAACTTATTGGCAATGGATCAAAACCTTCTACAAAAAATTCGCGGTTACTATATCGCCGATCAGTTGAAAGAGGCCAATTTATACCCATATTTTCGCGTCATTGAATCTGAACAGGACACTGAGGTGATGATTGATGGGAAGTTGTCCCTCATGTTTGGCTCCAACAGTTACCTAGGGCTCACCAATCACCCCAAACTTAAAGAAGCCTCCTACCGTGCCATTCAACGCTACGGTACGGGATGTGCCGGATCCCGTTTCCTCAATGGCACGCTCAATATCCATATTGAATTGGAAGAAGCATTGGCCGACTACCTGAACAAGGAGGCGGTGTTGTTGTACAGCACTGGTTTTCAGGCAAATCTGGGCGCTATTGCCCCCCTCGCCGGGCGGAACGACTACATTTTTATTGATGAATTGGTGCATGCTTCCATCATTGATGGCACCCGCTTGTCTTTTGGAAAAGTGATGAAATACCGGCACAATGATATGGAATCGCTCGAAAAACAACTGCGGCGTGTGGAAGGCGATGGCGCCAAAATCATCGTCATGGATGGTGTTTTCAGCATGGAAGGAGATATCGCCAACCTGCCGGGCATTGTCAAACTGGCCGAGCAATACGATGCCACCATTATTGTAGATGATGCACATGCCATAGGGGTACTCGGGAATGAAGGACGAGGTACAGGCGAGCACTTTGGGCTACAGCACAAGATGGACCTAATCGTAGGCACTTTCTCAAAATCCCTGGCCTCTTTGGGCGGATTTGTAGCCTCCGATCGCGACATGATCAACTACCTGAAACACAACTCGCGCGCCCTCATATTCAGTGCCAGCATGACGCCAGCCTCTGCCGCAAGTGCCCTCGCTGCGCTCGAAATAATCCGGGAAGAGCCTGAACGCATTGACAAACTTTGGCAAAATACACACTATGCCATGGATCTATTGAAAAGCGCAGGTTTTGAAATTGGCCATACACAGTCGCCCATTTTGCCTATTTATATCCGCGACAACCAAAAAACCTTCCAGTTTGCAAGAATGATGGCAGATGATGGGGTGTTTGTCAATCCGGTGGTTTCGCCCGCCGTACGTAGTACCGATTCCTTGATTCGATTCTCTTTGATGGCAACCCACTCCTTTGAACAAATAGACCGGGCGGTGGAGATCATGCACCACAATGCTCAAAAACTGGAGTTGTTCGACCAACCCGTTTTCGATCATTCCAACTTAATACCCGCATGAAAACCTCTGCGACACTCGAAAATCCTGCTGCCAAAGCCCAATCCATTCAAATTGAAAAAGTTGAAGGAAACAGGGCCTTGAAGCATTTTATAGACTTCCCCCACGACTTGTATGCGGGCGACCCGAATTATGTGCCCGAGTTGTTTATGGCTCAGGAGGCACTTTTGAACCGAAAAAAGAGTCCGTTTTTCCTGCATTCAAAGGCTGAATACTTCTTGGCTCGCTCCTCAGAAGGTAAGATTTTGGGGCGCATTGCTGCGATCAACAACCAAAATTACATTGATTTTTCGGGGGAAAAGGTTGGTTTTTTTGGCTTTTTTGATGTGATTGATGATTATAACGTCGCTAAAAGCTTGTTGGATACCGCCGCTGACTGGCTGCGACAACATAGCTTGGAGCATATTATCGGGCCGACTAATTTCTCCACCAACGAGACCTGTGGCGTTTTGATCGAAAATTTTGACGAGCCGCCCTTTGTGCTTACCACTTACAACTACCCGTACTATGCTGACTTTTTGGATAGTTACGGTTTTGTAAAAAATTCGGATTTGCTCAGCTATGAGTTTTTTCCGCAGAATCTCACCCCAAAATTGCAGGAACTGAGCAGTCAATTGGAAAACCGGCTCGCCCAAAAAGGGATTACGATTCGGACCATTGACATGAAACATTTCGATCAGGAGGTAGACAAATTCTTGCCTATTTACAATGCTTCCTGGGACAAAAACCTGGGATTCGTGCCCATGACGGAGGCAGAAGTGCGACAAATGGGCAAAGACTTGAAAATGGCCATTGATCCCGACTTCATCTACTTCGCGGAAAAAGACGGAAAAGCCATTGGGATTGCACTTTCTGTGCCGAACCTCAACGAGATTTTTATCAAAATTCCACGGGGAAGGTTGTTTCCAACCGGGCTGTTCAAGTTCTTATTCGGCAAAAAATCAATCAAAACCCTACGCATCGTAGCACTCGGCATTCTCCCTGAATATCGCCGGACCGGGCTGGATGTCTGCTTTTATGTACGCAGTTACCAAACGGCGCTGCGCAAGGGAATTCAACGCGCGGAAGCTTCCTGGATTTTGGAAAACAACGAGCTCATGAACCGGGCTTTGCTGCAAATTCAAGGAAAAGTCTACCGTAAACACCGAATCTACGAAAAATCGCTCTAAACCATGGCCCGCATTCTCATCACCGGCGCCAGTGGCTTCATTGGCGGTTACCTCGTGGCCCAAGCACTCCAAGCTGGGCACGATGTAACAGCAGCCGTACGCCCCAGCAGCGATCTAGGCCGCCTAAATGACGCTGGCATGAACCTGTTGCAACTGACCCTGGGAGATGCAACAGCGATGACAAACCAGTTGCAAAC
>JBBQSW010000441.1:0-3034 GCA_038213575.1 Chitinophagales bacterium
CGCCCGGTGGATGAATCCAGCTTCCACACTTTGTAAGGTGTAAGTATCTGCGCCAGGCACTACGTCATTACGGCTGCGCGGTGAAAGAAAGATTTCGCGGAATTGCGGCGCTTTTGTGCCGACAAAACCATTGACATACAGGTAGTTGCGTCCATTGGCTTTGTAAGTTACACCTCCTTTTGCGCCATAAGAGTAAAAGGATTGCTTTTCAGAGTCGCCCAAAGAATTCTCTACGAACCGTCCATTTTGCATTTTGCCCGTGCGCCAAAATTGATTCAAACCAATTTCGCCACCGAAGAAATATTGAAAACGTCGAAGGTCGGTCGTGATTTGAAACCATGTGTTGCCGTTGCGGATATTCTCGTCGTAGTTGTAGCCAAATTTATCGCCTTCGCGTACCAAATTATTAGGATTGAGCAAATCGTTTTGCTCTTTGTCGAGTTGTCCGGGAAACTCCTGTGCGGCAAAACGGTTGATGTCATACCAGAAATCGGCGCCGAGGAGATCGTCCACCACTTTGAAATTCTGACCGGTATACCAACGGTAACTTGCTCCAGCCTGAATTTTGGAACGGATGTTCAACTGCTGGTTAAGCACTGCATTGAAGCCCAATTCCTTGCTGTCAGCGCGCTGGTCTTCGATAATATACTGGGCGCGTTTGCCGATCACCGTGTTCCCGGGAATGCCCTCTGCATTTTGGATCGTTTCGATGTTCCGGTTGTTTTCTTCATAAAATCGGTGCCAATCCAACTGGCGAAGGTGCTCGTCGCCGCGGAGTGCCTCGGCCCATTGGGCCGACAAGACGGGGTCAAGGATCGTGGAAGGGAGGCGTCTGTTGAAGTCGGGTGCGGGATTGGGTGCATCGTTCCATTCGAGGCGGGTGTCACCGCGTTTGCCCGCTTGACCGGATACCGCCACGGTGACAGAAGTGCCCGCTTGTGGAGTCCAGTCATAGCGAAGAATTCCAATGGGTTGGTGGGCATAACCGACTGCGGCGTTGCGTTTTTCACCGTTTTGGTAACCCCAGTTAGGATTGTATCGGTGTGTGCCTGCTAGTTGGAACATCTCCTCGAAGGAATCGGCCGTCTTGCCACGCTTGTTGGGTGCGCCTAAAAAGGTAAGATTTAGCGCGTGTTTGCGCCCCATCTTTTTGTCAACGGAAAGGAAGTAGGAGTAACCGTCAAAAAATGTTCCATCAAAATATCCCTCTTTCCCCCAACGCCGACTGCCGGATAGACTCACGGCCCATCCGCCTGGCATCAGGCCCGTGTTCATGGTCAGCATGACGCGGTCGGTGTAAGTTCGGTTGGATTTAGCGTAGGTAGCACGGATTTGTTTGCGTTGTACCGAAGCGCGGGTGTCAAGGGTGGTTGCTCCCCCAATTTCGGCAAAGGTAAATTCGCAGGGCGCCAAGCCTATGCTACTCGTTCTGTTTCGGAGTACATCATTTAGTCCGCCGATTTCTCCAAAAAAGGCGAAACCTGTTTCCGGGTCATTGATGTTCACTCCGTTCAGGAAAAGCGGGAAATGTTCCGAATCGTAGCCACGTTCGCGGAAACGAAAAGTGTTCCAACCAAAGCCAGAAATCTGCTGAAATACATCGCGGCTTGCATTGAGCAGATTGGCCACTTCGCCAGAGCCTTCTGTTTCAGCCTCCGCTTCTTCCAGGGTGATGGTTGGGATTTCGGTCACGGTGGGTCTTGTGGCTGCGTTTGGATCCTGCATTAGCATCACAATTTTAAATACGTCAGCATCGCCTTGCACCGTTACGGGGAATTCATCTGGCAAATGTCCGTTGTGGGTAACTACGAGTGTGTAGTTGCCAGGAGGCACGTCTGGAATGGAATATTCGCCGGCTTCGTTTGTTGCTGCAATTTTTCCTGTGCCGGACAAGACTACGGAAGCATCCACCAGTGGAGCATTGTAGTAAGCATCAAGTGCTAGTCCTTTAATGGTGACATTTTGCGAAAATGCCCCTTGGTAAGCCAACAACAATAGGGTAAAAGTGAGGAATTTTTTAATCATCCAGTTTGGAGTGATTGAGAGATGAGTGATAAACCTGACTGTTTTCCTTGATGGGGAAACCCTTCAGGTAGGTGTCGGATGGGGAGACTAAAGAGCGCTGGAATGGGATGAACCCGCCTTCGCCGGGGGTGAATGTGATTTTGGACGAACCCGCCTTCGCCCTGAAGGGCTATGGCGGGTAAACGATTAAAAACGCGGCCAAAGGTAAAACAAGGGCGTGTTTGGTAGGAGGTTAATTTTTTGATTCAGCGACTACATTTCTAACGCATAAAATTAACAATGCGAACCAGGGGCTTTAAAAGCATTCCCTGATTCGCATGTACAAAGCGTAACGACGTTCCCTAAAAAAAGCCGTTCTGAAATCGTTTGGAACTTTGGTCTATCGAGCTATTATAAATCGTTTGGCAGCCCATGCTTTCCCATCGTTCAATTGAAGCCGAATCGCGTAAACCCCAGAGGGGAAATTGCTGATATTGAAACTATGGGTTACTTCTCCAGCCCCTCCTTGCAAGCTTTTTTCTTGTAGCAGGCGACCATTTTGGTCAAAGATTTGGCAGATCGCATCCTTGTTTGAAGCGTTGCCGAGTTGGATTTGCAACATTCCGTCAACGATTGGATTGGGCTGGATGTGCAAAGAAATTTCTTCAACCTGCGGCGTTGTTGAATGGCTGAGCGGACTGAAAATCTGGACGGATGCCCCGCCGCCAAAAGGACCTCGTTCGTACCCCACATAGGGTACGCCATCATTTATGACAAATTCAAGGTTCCAATAATTGGAGATAAACCCCTTGTTCCCCACATAACCCCATGCTGTTCCATTGAAACGCAAGGCAGAAAGCCCCCAAAAAGTCGAGTCATTATCCTCGAACAATAGGTAGGGTTCCTGGCTGTCGGCATCTATGGCAAGTTTCAGATATTGAGTTCGTTCGGTAAACATGGGTGGGCCGACATTCGACCAACTGGTGCCGTCAAATTTTAGCACGCTCGCCCGGTTTAGCGTCGAGGAGTC
>JBBQSW010000442.1:0-3026 GCA_038213575.1 Chitinophagales bacterium
GGATGTGATAACCCCTGTGCTGCGCCGCTGTGCTGACAATGTCTACTATGTTCGATATTGCAATTCTGGCACCGTGCCTTCGCTCAATACCAAGATGGAGGTTGCGCTCGATCCATTCTTATCGCTCACGGGCAGTTCTGTCACGGCCATCCCCCAAGGCAACAATGTCTACCAGTTCGATTTGGGCACGGTCAACAATGGAGATTGTGCCAACTTCACCGTAACCGCCTTCCTTGATTGCGATGAAACGCAGACTGGCCAAACGCACTGCGTGACGGCTAAAATTAGCCCCAATGATTTTTGTGGAAACAACACAGGCTGGGATGGAGCCATCATTGCGGCCAAAGCTTTTTGCGAGAACGACTCTGTCAAAATGCTCTTGCAAAATATTGGCACAGGACCCATGGGAGGGCCATTGGGTTTTGTAATTGCAGAAGATCTATTAATGCTAACTCCTCCCGGCAGCCCCGACTTCAAATTTGATCTGGATGCGGGTCAAAGCCAAATAGTATGGGCTACTGTTGCCACAGGCGGAACCTTCCGCATCATCGCTGAGCAAAGCCCGGGTTACCCCGGCACCAGCTACCCCACCGCAGCGGTGGAAGGCTGCCAATCTGATACCAGCACGAGCGAAGTATCGCTCGGGTTCTATACCATGTTCCCCGAAGACGACGCAGATGCCTTCATAGAAAGCGACTGCCAAGAGAGCAATGATTCCGATTTTAATCCTTTGTACCTAAAAAGAGGCCATCCTAAAGGCTATGACGTGCCTCATTACGTCAGTCCACAAACCGATTTGGACTTTGTAATCCAATTTCAGAACACTGGCGCCGACACAGTACAGCAGGTCGTTATTCGCGACACCCTCTCTGCTGTGCTGGACCCGGCAACGGTGTACCCAGGTGCTGCGAGCCATCCCTACCAATTTGACATCTTAGGTGATGGTATCGTAGAGTTCACCCTCAGTAATCTTAATCTTATCCCCGGTGGCGGTGTGCCAAGTGAAGGTTTTGTAAAGTTTCGCGTGTCTCAGAAACCTGACGTGCCGTGCGAAACGACCATCTTCAATAGCGCCGCCATCTACTTTGATTTCAACGCACCTGCGTTCTCCAATATTACTTATCACACCGTTTGTGATAGTTTCATTGTCATAGACCCCAATGTCAATACCAATGAGTTGTATTTGAAAGGGGTGAATGTGCAGATTTTCCCTAACCCTGCTACCGAAAGCGTCAATTTTAAAGTAGAAGGCATAGAAGCCAAAACTTATACCCTTCTGCTGTACGATATCCAAGGCCGATTAACTTTTAATCAATTTTTTGATCATTCCGAATTCCGATTGCTCCGGCAACAACTCCCGGCAGGAAAATTTATCTACCAACTTGCCGCAGACGGCAGGTTGGTAGCCTCCGGGAAAATTTTAATCCATTGACCACATTAATCCAATTGTCTACATTTCCGCCTACGCCAAGGCTTCGGCGGGTAAAAAAGAGGCCATCCCAGTCCGACGATTATTCATTTATGAAACATATCCAAAGCCCGCGAAGCAAAAGAGCTTCGTGGGCTTTTTACATTTGTCACTATGAAAAAACTATTGCTCTTTTCCACTCCTTTTTGCCTGTTGCTTTGCCTTTCCAACTGCGCCTCCTTCAAACAAAACCGCTGGCTCTCCGCACACCAAAAGGAACTTAACCGATTGGCCAACAGCAACTTGCCTGCCGAACAAAAACTCGACGGCCTGGTGCAGGACTACGTCAAATTCATGCACGAAGACCTCAAATTTGTTGATCCTGTGAAAGGTGTGAAGTACGTGAAAAAATACCACGACCAGAATCGCACTTCGATGGAAAAAATCCTCCGCGAATCTGAAAAATGGCAGGGAAACCTTGGCACGATGGACAAAATCTCACTGGGTGCGCGCACGGTGCAGAAACCCTACATCAGGGGTTTGATTGACCTTGGGCCAAAGTTCAAACGCAAGTACAAACAATACGCTTTTGCACTTGAACTGGGTTCTAAAATTTCGGGCGGGTTGACGAAATTTGTTGGGAAGGAACTGTTTTAAAGACTCTACCATGATGTCGCCGCAATGCGGCTTTCTGAAACCTATCCAAAAAACACGTTATTTTAGACATGAAACGACTCCTTTACCTTTCACTCTTTTTCAATCTCCTGGCCATTGGAGCAGGTGGTTTTGCGGTGAACCGTTTAGGCGGCTTCAAGCATGTGTTTGTTCGATTGCAGCGCACTACCGAGGGGCTTTATCACCACCGCGCCCAGCATTTCGAGCGGCTTTCAGAAAGTCCTGGTTGCATTATCTTCCTTGGAGATAGCCAAACGGAACAAGCTGAGTGGCGCGAGCTTTTCCCTGACGGGCCTGTGGTACTCAACCGAGGTATTTCAGGTGATTACACCGGCGCATTGCTTGAGCGCTTGCCTGAGGTAATACGCCATAAACCCTTGAAAATCTTTATGTTGATTGGCGTGAATGACTTGGCTTTTGGAAATTCAGTCCCCGAAATCGAAACGGCTTACCGCACCATAGTGCAAAAAATAAGGACGGAATCTCCTGACACGGAGCTGTACTTGCAAAGCCTTTTGCCCGTGAACAATGATGTGCGACATGTGGGTGTGAAAAATGCCAAGATAGTGGAGGTAAATGCCCGTGTCGCTCAAATTGCCCACGACTTTGCCTTGCCCTTTCTAGATATTGCTACGCCCTTGAAAGATGCGGATGGGAGGCTCGCCGCCAAATTCACAGAAGATGGCTTGCACATAAATGGGCTTGGGTATATGGTTTGGAAAAAAGAGATCGAGAGACTTGTACAAGTCAAATAGTAACAAGTTAAAAGTTGCACGTTGAAGACCGAGCCACTTGAAGCTTGAAAATGAAAACTACCTTCGCCCGCTCGAAAATCTGCTCATTCAATGGAAGTCCCACACTCACCTACTCCAAAGCCCCGTCGTCCCTGGTGGCGTCGCATCCTGTTTGGCATCTTGTTTTCATTGCTCAGCCTCTTGCTTTT
>JBBQSW010000443.1:0-2995 GCA_038213575.1 Chitinophagales bacterium
CCTCGCTCAGGAATTTGATCAAGGGCCGGGCTTTGGGCAATGCGCGGTGCGCACGTAAAAGTGCAAGACCGCCCCCACCCTCTTCTGCTTTTGCATTGCCTCCAGCAATGAGTCTTTTTGCTTCGGTAAGAAATTGGGCAGAAATTTTGGTTTGCTCTTCGAGCAAGCGTTTTACCGTGGGGTTGAGCTCCAAGTACTCTTGGTCTTCCGCGCCACGGGTCACAGGGCCGGAGATGATGAGCGGGGTACGTGCATCGTCAATCAACACGGAGTCCACTTCGTCCACAATTCCATAGTGATGCTTGCGTTGCACGAGTTCGTCGGTGTTGGTCACCATGTTGTCGCGCAGGTAATCAAAGCCAAATTCAGCGTTGGTGCCAAAGATGATGTCGGCACGGTAAGCATCAATGCGGTCTTGGGAGTGCGGACGATATTTGTCTATACAATCTACCGTGAGCATCAGGAATTCATAGATGGGGCCTACCCACTCCGAGTCGCGTCGGGCGAGGTAGTCGTTGACCGTCACGATGTGTACACCCTCACCAGCCACCCCATTGAGGTAAGCCGGAAGTGTCGCCACGAGGGTTTTGCCCTCACCCGTCGTCATTTCAGCAATTTTACCATCGTGGAGCACCATACCACCAATAAGTTGCACGTCATAATGCACCATGTTCCAAAGGATTTCGCCCCCGGCAGCCATCCATCGGTTTTTCCAGCGAGCTTTGTCGCCTTCAATAGTGATATGGGTTTTGCCAGCTTTGGCCGCGAGTTTGCGGTCGTGGTCTGTGGCAGTCACCTCAATAATTTCATTGTTAGAGAATCGGCGACTGGCTTCTTTTACCACGGCGAAAGCCTCGGGAAGAATGCTGAGCAACACGTCTTCGAGCGCTTTGTCGCGGTTCTTGCGGAGCTCGTCCACCTCTTTGAAGAGGATTTCTTTCTCGTTAAAATCTTCGGCATCTAAGGCCTGCTGATTGACGGAGCTTATTTCCGTATCAATATCGCTCAAATATTCTTTGATGCGTTGGCGGAACTCAAGGGTTTTGGAACGCAGTTCGTCATTGGAAATGGACGTATATTCCTCGAAGTATTTGTTTACTTCGATAACCATCGCTTGGTACTGCTTAAGGTTTCGGTCTTGCTTGGTGCCGAGCATTTTTTTTAGGAATCCGAACATCTATGTTAATGTGATTAATATGGTCAATGTTTACGCGCCATAATATTGGCGAACCCTCCTTCGCCATGGCTACGGCGGGTAAATGGGTAAGGCCGCAAAGATAAACCTTTGCCTTTGCGCTAAGGGTCTGCGCTGCACATTTCGTTCCATGACGGGAAAAAGAATTGATTTTGACAGAATGGCAGGGTTAAGTAGCCCCAATCTATAAACGCAACTTTTTTTGGCAGGTTGTTCCAGATTTGGGTGCACAAAATTTTTAAAAGCCCGTTTGAGTTGTACAACTTCTAAAATGCTTCTCCCAAAGTCACATAAACGCCCGAATTCCCTTTCCCTTCCCCAATACCGTAGTCTACCCGGAGATGAAGTTTTTGTCTCCGGTCAAATTCAAATCGCAACCCAGCGCCTCCATTGGGTCTAAGTTTGGCGGTTTCGTCGGCTTTCCCGAATACCGTTCCTGTGCCTACAAAAACAACCGCCTTAAATCTCCAGACAATTGGAAACCGGAATTCTGCCTGCGCAATCAGCAGATGCTTGTCGCGGTATTTACCAAGCGGGTAGCCCCGCAAACGACTTGGGCCACCAATCTGTGGAAGTTGAAAAAAGGGCACATCGCCCGCAGTAAACATGGCTATTCCGTTGAATGCCAATACATTTCTACCCAAAGAAAAATACCGTGCTACATCCAATGAACAACGAGCAAATTTAAAGTCGCTGCCCGTGAGCCAATTTTCTCCGGTGAGCGCAAATTCTGTCAGCCACCCGCTGCGGGGGTAAAACGAATTGTCGCGGGAATCCGAAATCCAAACGGGGCCTACGGAGGAAGATATGCCGCCATCCGCACCCGTGACCATTTTCTTCGCTATTTCGCCATCGGGCGATGCCGAAACAATGTTGTATCCATCCAGAAAAAAGCGCAGTCCGACCAAGTGCTTTGCTTGCACCCGGGTGGCTGCCGTAAGCCTGATACGCGGGTACTTGGCAGTGTAGGTCTCTTCATAACTATTGGGGTGTTCATTACCGATGCCAAAATAGCGGAAGAGGTAGCGATACCAGCCTACTTCGCCATAAAATCGCCATTTATTGCGGTTACTGAGCCATTGGAACGGAAAAAAAATGAGGACTTGTTTATTCTGGGTGTACGAAAAATTAAAAGTCAGGTTAGAGCGACGGGGGCGAGTTGGAAAGGTGACGATGCCCGCCGCCCCGATCCCCCAGCGGGTATCGGGACTGTAAAACAGGAGCGGAGTGCCGAAAAAACTTATCAGGGAATCTTTACGGGTCTCTTTGGGTAATGAATCGCGAAGTGTTACTTGTGCCGCTGTTTTGTCAGCATAGAAAAGTTGGCAAAAGGCGAGGAGCAGGAGGATTTTTAATTTCATGTGTGGTGGAGACGGACGCGGGCGGAGATGGTCGCCCAACCGCTCAACGAAGTTGGAGTTTGAATAAAGCAACCGCTTTCACAGCAATAAAATGAGGAAACATAATAATCAGTTTGTCCTGCAAAGATAAGGGTTACGCCATCTTGTCAATGGTACGGATTGATTTTCGAGTAAATCCTCGAATCCAGAAATTGCCCCTCAAAATAAAAGTTCTCCCGGAAATAGGCTTCCTGCACAAAACCCAGTTTTTCCAAAATGCCTCCAGACCCCTCGTTATCAGGATCGGTATTGGCCTCCACGCTGTGGAAATCCATGACCTTAAAACAGTATTCCAAAGCTGCCTCAATTGCTTCACTCATAATGCCCTGTCGCCAGTAGTCGTACAGTAGCGTGTAACCAATCTCGCAGCGGTGGTTGACTTTGTCCATTTTCCAAAAGC
>JBBQSW010000444.1:0-2990 GCA_038213575.1 Chitinophagales bacterium
GTTCGGGCTCTGCCATCGCGTGTGCAACCTGTGGCACCACACTTACCCACAGCCAAGTATACCATGGCGCGTCAGCCAACCAGCCTGCTGCCGCAGCCCCTTCGAGCACCCCTGGCGCTCCTCCGGGTGCCCAAACTATTACCATGCCCAACGCTGGAAAACCTGAACCCCCACAGAATGCGGCTGGGGTTTGGCATTACACTTGCACTGCCGGTTGTGCTGGAGGAGGCGGTGCAGCGGCCCCATGTGCCAAGTGTGGCAAAGCGCTTGAACACAACAAGGCTTACCATTAATAAGCCTAAAGCTAATGCGAACCAGACAATTAAATATCTTTGATATTTGGTAACTGGTTAGTTCTACTTTGTCAGATTAAGTGGAACACGGATGATCCGCATGAGTCATCCCGAATTTTTGGAATAGGTGCGTAGCACCCAAAAAAGTCATGAGCCACCCCAAAAAAAATCGGGATGGCTCATGTCTTTTCTAAGAACTCAGTTTTTCAAAAACTTGAAAAAGCCAACTTTTGCGCCTTCCATTATTTTCAAAAAATACATCCCATTAGGCCAGTGTTCCACATCCATTACATGGTGGTTCCATCGCTTGACCACGCAATCC
Source organism: Chitinophagales bacterium (assembly GCA_038213575.1). GTDB lineage: Bacteria > Bacteroidota > Bacteroidia > Chitinophagales > Saprospiraceae > M3007. The sequence continues at coordinate 616 of JBBQSW010000444.1, forward strand.
GCAAGGGATTTTGCAGGGGGAAAGATTGGGCATTGATCAAAGCCGATGTAAGGAGGAATACCACGAGGATTGCGATTTTCATTTTACAAAAGTAGTTACGGAACGGATGAATTCCATGCTCATATCAGATAATTTTCGGTCTTTTGCAGTAGATATTGAACCAATTCCCTCCACGCATGGCGTTTGACATACTGCTTACTTTTTTCCTTGTTTTCCTGAATGGCTTTTTTGTAGCTGCTGAATTTGCCATCGTCAAGGTGCGCTATTCACAGATTGAGCTTCGTGCTAAATCGGGCCACCGCATGGCTGGTTTGGCGCAAAAAATGCTCAACAACCTCGATTCCTACCTTTCCGCTACCCAACTCGGCATCACCCTCGCCAGCCTCGGCCTCGGTTGGATCGGTGAACCCGTGGTGTCTAAAATACTGATTGCGCTTTTTCACGCGCTCGGCATGAATGTGCCGGATGAGACCGCCCACCAAATCGCCTTGCCCGTAGCCTTTGCCCTCATCACCGTACTGCACATCGTTTTTGGTGAACTGGCGCCCAAATCCATCGCCATCCGAAAACCGGAAGAAACCACGCTTTTTGTGTCGTTCCCGATGCGGGCATTTTTCGTCGTGTTCCGGCCTTTTATTTGGGTGCTGAATGGCTTTGCGAACAGAATCCTGAAATTAATTGGCATCCAGCCCGCCGACGAACACGAAGCACACAGCACCGAAGAACTCCGTCTGCTTGTGCGCCAAGGCCACAAAAGCGGCGCCATCAAGGAGGACAATTACCAGATCATCCAAAATGCTTTTGATTTTTCTGAACTGACGGCCCAACAAGTGATGGTACCGCGTAAAAACATTTTTGCCCTAGAAATTGAAAGTACCCGCGAAGAAATCCTCAACGCCGTGCTCGAAAACGGCTATTCGCGGATACCCGTGTATGAAGACGATGTTGACAATCTGATGGGCATCGTGTTTGCCAAAGATATTTTTAAAGCCAATACCAGAGGCGATGCCTGGAACTTGAAAGAACTGATGCGCCCGGTACATTACGTGTACAACTCGGCCAAGCTCAACCGGGTATTGAAGGATTTTCAGACCAAAAAAATACACGTCGGCATGGTGATTGACGAGTACGGCGGCACCGAAGGCCTGATTGCGATGGAAGATATTTTAGAAGAACTGGTGGGCGAAATCCAGGACGAGCACGACGATGAAGTATCCCCAGTGTCCAAAAACGAGGATGGCACATTCAACGTCTCCGGCATCGCGCCTTTGCACGATGTGAACCATTTCCTGCCGATTCCATTCCCTGAAAACAAGCAGTACAACACACTCAACGGACTGGTACTCAACCGTTTTGGGCGCATTCCACTGAGCAACGACGCGTTTGAGATTTCGCCTTACGAAATCACGGTGCTGGAACGGCGGCAGAATATTTTGATGGGATTGCGGGTGAAGTTGTTGGATGGGATTTTAGGAGAGGAAGAGGGGTGAAAAACATCGCTATTCACCTACTCGGCGCACCCGGTTCGGGCGTAACCACCTTAGGCCGCTCCATTGCAGAGCGGCTGAACACCCCGCATTTCGACACCGATGATTATCATTGGTTCACCGACGATGCCCTACCCTATCGCCGCCGTCGCAATCCCGACCACCGCCGGCAATTATTGACCAAGGATTTAGATGCCCACGAAAGCTGGGTACTTTCTGGTGCGCTCTGCGGCTGGGGGGATGTGTTTATACCACGATTCAGTGCCGTGGTATATTGCTGGCTTCCAGTTGAAATCCGCCTGGCCCGTATCCGCGAAAGAGAATTGGCGCGATATGGCCCTGAACGGCTCGCTCCAGGCGGGGATTTGCATACTGTATTTGAAAAATTCTGCACCTGGGCTGCTGCCTATGATGAGGATTCGGGCAACCTCCGAAGCCGCTCCCGCGAGTTGGAGTGGCTGGAAAAGTTGACTTGCCCTGTGTTGCGGATAGAAGAGAAATTCGGAACTATGGAGTTGGAAGAGCAAGTCCTTCGATTCTTCAACAAAATATGACATACTAGACCACACTCTGCCCTTATTTTTGCGGGCCAAAGCCAATCACCCATTAACCGATCCACCAATCACCACCCACCATGCTCCGTCGCCCACGCCGAAACCGCCAATCTGCTGCCATCCGCAGCATGACCACAGAAACTCATTTGACCACCGAACACCTTGTATTTCCACTTTTTGTCCTCAATGGCACAGGCATTCGAAGTGAAATTCACTCCCTCCCCGGCATCTTCCGTTTTTCTCCCGAAAACCTGCTTCACGAAATTGAGGAGTGCATGAATTTGGGCTTGACCAATTTCGTGTTATTTCCTGCTGTGGCCGAGCATTTGAAAGA
>JBBQSW010000445.1:0-2974 GCA_038213575.1 Chitinophagales bacterium
GGGCGCTCCTTTGTTTTGTCGCGGCATCTCCTTTACTGCGCCCAAAAAAATTATCATTACAAAATAGTCAAACAACCCGAAAAAGACTTCGTCCCCCCGCCACTAGGTGTCCAAAAAGAAAACCGGGTTGCCTCGCAAATGCGGAACAACCCGGTTCTATAAAACGAGCGTCAGTGCTTATCCTGCTGTACTAACAGCCCATGCACCCCAAATAAGTAGGTATGCAAAAATCCAAATCACGCTCCAAACGGCGCAACCAATGATGGCTTTTTTGCCTTCGGTCTTCTTGGCGTCGCCTTCAACGGCCACATAGACCAAGATGACACCCAGAATGCCAAGGCAAAAGCCCCACCAGAAGCCGGGGATTCCGAGGAGGCGTTCGCCATCAGGAGCCACGCTACCGAGCAACGAAGACGCGATGTCGTTGTCGCTGCTCACATTGTTGAGCAGCGCGTTGTTTTCCAAAGCAAGTTGTGAGTAAGTAGTGTTGCGCTCTTCTACCAATTGCTCCAGTTCTGTCATGCCAGAAAATTCATTGTCAAGACGGCTAAGGTCATCTTGAAACGGATTTGCAGGCATCGTGCTGGGAGAAGAAGCCCAAAGTGCGCTGCCAAGGAAAGCGCAAAAAACCAGTGTGAAAAGTTTCTTCATGGATTTTGTCTTTAAAGTATTTAAGGTGTGAGTAAAAATAAGTGCGGCAAATGTACCCGTCCGTGCTGAAAAAAAAAACTGCTTGAAGTTTTTTTAACGGTAGCTTTTGAATTTGTTCCGGTGTTCTAATACCAATACCAAGAATTTCCCCAAATAACGAGGGCCAAACAACATCCGATTGCAAGGACTGCAAGTACCCCAAATACAATCAGGATTATTTTCAAAGTTTCATCCATTTTACCTCCTGCACCAAGCAAAGATTCAGATATATCCTTGTTTTCGCTTGTCACATAACCCAGCAGAGGGTTATTTTCCGAAGCAAGTTGAGTATAGGTAGCGTTTCGGGTTTCTACCAGACACTCAAGTTGGGTTATGCCGGCAAATTCATCGTCAAGACAATAGAGATCGTCTTGGAACGGATATTCAGGAGTGGGGTGAGGCAAAGAAGCCCATAATGTGCTGCCGAGCAGCATGAAAAATGCAACAGTAAGAGGTTTTTTCATTGACTTTTATTTAATTGTGAGTATTAAGGAACGCGGCACCCATAACTTAGTCATTTTAGGTCAACCATTTTTTCATCAGACAACCCTATTTTTCTGAGAATAGTGGGGCTATTTAAAGAAAAATAGGGGCCGTATGATGGAACAAAGGGTGGCATCAAATGACTAAGCTATTGGTGCCGCGTTCTTAAGCGTTGACAAAAGTACCTTTTCGTTCGGGAAAACAAAATGCTTTTGAGAATGCCAGCTCTCAGGGCATTCCGTTCAACGGAAAACAAGCCCTGTTGAACGGACAACACACGGCAAACTTCTATCCTATTTTGGCGCTGAAAAGGGTCTTCATTATTTCGGGACTTGAAACTGAGAAGGCGAATAAGTACCGATGAAAAAATTTATCAAAAATAAAACGACCAACACATGGCAATTACCAATTCAAAAGGCGGCTTGCTCGCTATTGTAGCAGTGGCCGCAGTTGCAGCCTTTTTCGTGCTGAGGCTGTTTTTTCCGCAGATCATCGAGCAAATCGCGGCAGGCATTGTCGCGTATTTTGTCTTTTTGGCAGGGCTGATTTTTAGAAGGAAAAAGGGATAGCGACCACACTACTGGATATTTTTTCGAGTGCTCAGACTTTCCAAGTTTTTAAAACTTGGAAAGTCTATCTCCGCGAAAATGTCCAGTAGTGTGGGTAGCCACCAGTTACAAACAGGTCTGTTTTCAGAAAATTCAGGCGCAAAAGCGAAACAGTCTACCCATAATGCTCTTTTTTATCCATTTTACCAGATTAACCATATTTTCAATTATGCTAATTTCAATCAAAAGCCTCAACAAGACCTATATCATGGGCGAGGAAAAGGTAGAGGCCCTCAAAGACGTAACCCTAAACATTGAAAAGAACGAATATGTAGCGCTCATGGGGCCCTCCGGCAGTGGAAAATCCACGCTGATGAATCTGGTGGGCTGTCTCGATTCGCCCACCAGAGGAGAATACTGGCTCAACGGCACGGAGGTGAGTACCATGGACGACAGCGATTTGGCTGAAGTGCGCAACAAAGAAATCGGCTTCGTTTTCCAGACCTTCAACCTGATGCCGCGCCTCAGCGCCCTCGAGAATGTGGCGCTTCCACTCGTGTATGCTGGCGTTAGCCGGGAAGAACGCCTGGAAAAAGCCAGAAAAACCCTCGAATCCGTGGGCCTCGGAGATCGTGTTACGCACAAGCCCAACGAACTCTCCGGTGGACAACGTCAGCGTGTGGCCGTAGCGCGTGCCCTCGTGAACAACCCTTCTATCATCCTTGCTGACGAGCCTACGGGAAACCTCGACACAAAAACCAGCTACGAAATCATGGGGCTTTTTGAGCAAATCCATAAGGCGGGCAATACGGTTATCCTCGTCACCCACGAACAAGACATCGCCATGCACGCGCACCGCATCGTGCGACTTCGCGACGGCCTCATCGAAAGCGATTTGCCCAATGAGAAGTTCATTCGCATGGAAAATGTGGTGCAAACAGAGCCGTGAAATGGAATCTTAGTGCGCCGAGTTACGGCCGTCGTCGAGGATGACGGCGCTGTATCATAGCGCAAAAGTCACATCATCCCCAATGGGCGGCGCAATTCCTTTCGTAGGCTTGATTATTTTTTCGTATCATAGCGCAAAAGTCACATCATCCCCAATGGGGCTGATGTCGTTGACTTAAGGAATTTAACCACCACGAAGTGGTTGAATTTGAATAGCCTCCGATGCAATCGGGGGAAATATAAGCAATGGTAACAACCCCGAATGGGGTTGAATATATTCTAAACGCACATTCAACCCCATTCGG
>JBBQSW010000446.1:0-2968 GCA_038213575.1 Chitinophagales bacterium
GGTAATCGCCATTGGTGTTGGGGTATTGGCCAGCTTCTGGGGGCATTGGAATACGCACAACTTTATAAGGTGTGCCAAAGGAGCTCTGAAAATTGCTCAAGACGTATTGAATATTAGCCTCTATTTGAGGGCCATCCGCCACGCCTGTTGGATATTGCCCAACCATCAGCGTCTCCTCATCGAGCAGTTTCATGTGCATATCAATATGATGTATCACATCATAAGGCAGTGGAGCCATTTTAATATAGCGGTTGACGCCCATAAAATCGAAGAGTATGTCATCAATCTGCGCCTCACTTTTGTTGCTAACCCCGTATGGATTGCCAAACTTGTTTTCGTCCAAAATCAGCGAGGAGGCAAATGCCGTACCTATGCCATCCGTCATGAAATTGCCGCCTGTGTTCACCAAATCCGTCGGTGCGGCACTCGTACTATAGAGCGGCACGTTGAAAAAAGGGGCAATGGTGGTAGCAATCGTATCGTCTTTGATACGGGTAGGGCGGTTGTAAATCCAATCTACGAAATAGAGCGAATCCACGTCGTTGGCATAGACACAGTTTGGCCCATAATCCCGCACCCAAATGGAATTGTTGGGCGCAACGAGAAAGGTCACATTGGAAGAAAAATCCACACCGCTGGAAGTGAGTTTGGTCTTAGCCTGCGACACAACGTTTTGATTCTCACAGCAAATGACCACCATACACTCCTCGCGGGCGGCGCGTACGATTTCGGCCAGAATGGTTGTCTGACCGTTCCAGGTGATTATAAGCGCTTGCAATTCCTCCCATTCCGCCATGGAGCGCACGGGAGATGTCGGTGGGGTTGTGATACCGATGGGTATGAAAGCCGGCGACTCAATCTGCCGTTCCTCATCGGTAGCAAAACGTGGAAGATCAATGGTTTGGGAAAACAAGCAGCCAAGAGAAAACAGGGCGACTAAAAAGGCGAGGGTAGTTTTGGTGCGCATAGTCAGAAATGTTGGTGAAAGACCCTTCAAAGGAAACCCATTTTTGGCAAACTTGAATGGAAGAAGATAAAAATGGCCGTTTTTTTACACTTGAGGAATGGGTGAATAATAAAAAAAAGCGGCGCCGCATTACGCGTGCCGCTCGAACAAAACCCATTCTATCGTATGAAGCAAAATTATAGTGACTGTAAATCGCGGAAAAGAATTTTTTTCCGGTTGAAATACAATACATTGGAGCGTTTGAGTTGGTTCAGCACCGCTGTCACCATTTGACGGCTGGTGCCCGTGAGGTCGGCGATGTCTTGATGGGTCATATTGTGTTTCACCAAGGTTTCCATCCCTACTTTTCTGCCTTGTTCGTGGCCCATTTGGTGGAGATATTCCACGATGCGGCTACGCGAATCTTTCAGTACCACATTTTCCAACTGGCTCTCGGTATAGCGCAGGCGCTCACCCAAGAAATGCAGGAGCGATTGTGCAAAAGCAAAATTGCTTTTCATCACAGCCAGCACCGCATTGGAGTCGAGCTCGAGGATTTCGAGTTGGTCGTCCATGGCGTAGGCGAAATCTCGGAGCAAGTTGTCGCCTGTAAGGCAATATTATCCAAAAAGCCCGCCTGTGCGCACCACGTATTTAATAATGTCTTTTTTCTCGGCGTGAACAGCCACCTTTACGATCCCTTTGAGCATGAAGTAGACTTTGTTAGCCAATTGCCCTGGTTTGTAAAGGACCGAATGTTTGCCGTAGGTTTGCACCATCGCACCGCGTTGGATGAGTGCGCGTTCGTCGGGGGAAAGCACCGCAAAAAGCGGGCTTGATTCTAGTACGGGGAGTGAATATTTCGTGTCCATGTTCAGATTTTAGCAGAATGTGTTTAGTCGCGTTTCTGACATTAGGACAGCCGCCCCCAACGTTGCCCCTATTTGGGAGGGCAAGAAATATTTTTTGGCAACGCCCTTGCAAAAGAGCATTTTCAAATATTTCGCCTATCCAAAGAATTATATTTTTCAAAATGCCTTTTTTGATTAAAATAATTTTTTAACATTTAAATAATATTGCCTGTTTTAGAATAAAATTTTTTTAGTTAAAAAGCGTGGAAACCTCTGAACAGCAACTGCTATCCGCGCTCCGATTTGGGAACGAAGGAGCGCTCCGGCAAATTTTTGACCGGCACTACCCACTTTTACTCTCCGACATATACCGTCTGATACCAGACGAAAGTACGTGTCAGGACCTGGCCCAAGAACTGTTCGTAGACCTTTGGAATAAGCGCGAAAGCCTTGACATCCACACCTCCCTTCGCGCCTACCTGCGCCGTGCAGCCGTCAACAAGTCACTCAACTATATAAAGGCCAACCGCCGCAACCAGTTTGAGGAGACCGATGACCTTGGCCATTTGCCCGATACTTCGGCGCTTGACACCTATAACAGAGAAATCAAGGAAACCCTCGAAGACGCCCTGCACGCTGCCATCCTTGCATTGCCCGAAAAATGCAGGGTCGTTTTTAACCTCAGCCGCTTTGAGCAGCTTTCTCACCGAGAGATTGCCGAGAAACTGGGCATTTCCGTTAAAACGATTGAGAATCAAATCACCAAAGCCATGAAGATGCTTCGCGATGCTTTGAGCAATCATGCCGAAATGTCGTCAGTTGTCATTTTATGGATAAAATGCTGCTGGGGGGCGTAGGGGATGGGGCTTGGGAGATTGTCTTAATGTCAGAAAACTGTAATGAAAACTATTACTAAAATCATGAAAGAAAGCGAACACTTACTCCTGCTCAGCAAACGGTTCTCCGGGGAAATCAGCGCTACTGAATCCGTTATGCTCGACGAATGGCTCCGCCAATCGCCTGAAAACGAGCAGATTGCAGCGAACCACCAACGAATCTGGGAAAAGGTCGAAAGCTTCGGCATGACTTTTTCGCCCAATCTCGACGTTGATTTTCAAAAAGTACAGGCCCGCATCCGCAATATTGCACAAGCCCCTTTGCGTGTCTCGCT
>JBBQSW010000447.1:0-2949 GCA_038213575.1 Chitinophagales bacterium
ATATTGAGCCGCTTGAATTCAGCTTTACCGATGCCGAAAATCGCTCAAGGACTTTCAAATTGAATGTCTGGGACTTTGGGGGGCAGGAAATTTACCATGCTACGCACCGTTTTTTTCTCACCACTCGCTCGCTCTACATCGCGGTGGTCAATACGGATGTCAACGACAAACAAAATGACCTCGACTACTGGTTGCACATTGTGGAATTGCTGGGCGGCGACAGCCCCGTCCTGATGGTGCAAAACCAGAAGAACAACCGAAAAATTGAGGTATCAAAAAATCTAAAGGAACGTTTTGAGCACCTGCTGAAAAAAGAATACAAGCTCGACCTGAGCAAACTGAACCCCAAGGAAGCCAGCTATGAGGCAGCGCGTTTGAATGATTTCAGGCAGTTTGAGGAAGAAATTCGGGTTATGTTGAGGCACATGCCGCAGACTTCTATACGGGTCACGCAGGAAGAATTGGCCGTGCGGGAAGCCATTGCAGAATTGGCGAAAAAAGAAGCGGTCATTTCAAAAGAAGCCTTTTTTGAACTTTGCGTGGAGAAGGGCTTGGTTGACCCTCTGCTGCAAAAAGATTTCCTGCACCTGCTGCACGAGTTGGGGGTTCTCCTGCATTTTGAAAAGAACGAGCTGCTCGAGCGTGTGGTTATTTTGCAAAACAAATGGGCCACGGATGCCGTGTTCAAAATCCTGGACGCCCCACAGATAGCCGCCCAAAATGGGCGCTTTTCCAAAGCTGAAAGCGAAAAGGTTTGGGACTCCCCAGATTACCATGGAAAGGCCGTGGAGCTGCGCGCGCTTATGCAGGAGTTCAAGCTTTGTTATCGAATTAGCGAAACCGACGCTTTTATCGCCCCGCAACTGCTCTCCCCTAATCCTCCAAAAAAGTACGAATGGAAGGCAACCGATGCTGACCTGCGCATGGTGGTCGAGTATGATTTCATGCCCCGCGGCATCATGACGCAATTCATTGTCGGGGTACACCGTGACATTGCCGATGGGCAACAATTGGTCTGGCAAACGGGCTTTGTCGTTGAATCCAAAGACTTGCCCGAAACCCGGGCTGAAGCCTCCGAAAGTTATGACAACCGCCGGATAGAAATCAAGGTGCAGGGGCCCTATTCCGGCATGCTCTTGCAACGTCTGGTGGATGAACTCCGCAAAATCCACGACACCTATCAAAACCTGCAGGCTGACGAGTTGCTGCCCTGTATTTGTTCAAAATGCCTTTCCCTCCAACCTGAACTGCGGCATCACTTCAAGTATAAAAGCCTCCTGAATTCGCTGTATGTCAATCGCGTAGAGACGAAGCAATGCGATAAATCCGACCTGTCAGTCTCCATCGAGCAGATACTGGGTCAGGCAGGTTTTGGGAAAAAGGAACAGGCGAGGGATGCGCAACGCTTGTTAGAAAGGCAGGACGTAAACCTGAATATCAATATTGACCATCGTGAATTCTCTGATCGGCTCGGACGTGTGGAAGAAGGCATAAAAAGCGTGGAAACAAATACCATTATCATTCAAAGCAATCAGCAAGTTCACAGTAAAAAACTCAATGAACTCATTCATTTCGCCAAAACAAATGTGGCGGAGATGCAAGGCTTGTTTGAAAAAATAGATGCCCTTTCCTCCGAAGATATTGACGATCTGGATCGCATTGACTCCTTGTTGGAAGAGCGATTGGAAACCCTGGTGGCAAAACTGCCTAGCTCAAACGATTTTGTCCAAGCCTGGAAAGAGGCCAATTTTAAATCGGCTGATCAGGCCGATCTGAAGTGGAAGCTGAAGTTCAAACTGCCTTTCATTCTCGGTGAACTGGAAAAAGAATTTGCCTGGGATGGCAAGGCAGCTCTGCGCCTTCTTCGTTCGGAAATCACGGCTTATGCTAAAGAAGAAAAGACGTTTCGGCAGTTGTTTTTGGAGGATTGAAGATGCTTATTATTCAATGCCCAACGCCCCCTTGGACATTCCTTGTTGGACATTGGACATTCCCTAAACCTCCTGCCTCAATACCTCCAAAGGCGGCTTACTCACCACCTCCCGGCTATTCAACAGCCCAATAATCACCGTCAAAGACGTAATCGCGAAAAACGTCGCCGCCAAGGGCCACCACTCAATCTGGAACGGAATTTTGAACGCAAAAACTGCCAAGGCCCAGGCCCCCGCGACTGAAAGTCCCACGCCTGCCAGACAAGACAAAGCGCCCAGCAGAAAATATTCCAAGGCATTGATACTCAATATCTGGCGGCGACTCGCGCCCAGGGTGCGCAGCAGCACACTTTCCCGGATACGGGCAAATTTACTTTGATAAATTGAACTAAATAGTACCAGCAAACCCGTCAGGATGCTGAACATGGCCATGAATTGGATCACAAAGGAAACTTTGCGCAGTACCTCATCCACCGAGCGCAAAATCTGCGTCAGGTCAATGGCCGAAACGCTTGGATATCGCTTCACCAATTCGTTCTGGAATTTAGCCGATTGATCCGCATCTTTCACTTTCGAAACGATGACATGGAATTGCGGCGCACGTTCCAACACACCTTTGGGAAATACAACCAAAAAATTCGTCTGTACCCTATTTAAATCCACTTCCCGGATGCTTGCTACTTCACAATCGAGCCTAGCGCCTTGGACATTAAATACAATCCGTGTGCCGATTTTGGCTTTCATGGAGCGTTGCAATCGGTCAGAAATAGAGATTTTGATGGGCTGTCCGGGGGTATGTTCGCCCACCCAAGTGCCTTCCACAATTTTTTCTGTTTCGATCAAAGTATCGCGGAAAGTAACCCGGTATTCGCGGTCCCAGACCCAGCGCGAAATGCGGTCGTCGTCGGCCCGGGGGATGACGCTCCTGCGACCTGCTTCGTCTTTCGGAAGCGAATCGGGATCGGGGTGTTCCAGTTCGTATTGTTGTTTGGTTTGGCCGTCTATGCTTTCCACGCGG
>JBBQSW010000448.1:0-2881 GCA_038213575.1 Chitinophagales bacterium
GTTCCATCCATATCATAGACAAATACGCCCGGAATTTTAGCAAAAATCTGGCGCGGCGTTTTTTCAGCGATGTTGGCATCTATGTTTTCCAGGCTGATTACCTCGCTCTTTTTGCCTGACCAGAGGTAGGTGCCGCTCACCTGTGGAAGCCGCTCAATGCCGGGTCGTTGAGCGCGTACTTTGATTTCGTTCAATAAAACGGGTTGCAGGGAGTCAATGGGGGTTTGGGCGATAATTTTGCCCATAACAAACAGAATGACGAGGCTCAATAAGATTATTCTATTCATGATATTTTCTTGTTGTTTCAACAATAAGCACGGCACCTATTTCCAGCTACAAAGAACTGCCAAACAAGCGAATAAAACCGTGAATTTAACCTTAGAATGCTATTAAAACCACTTTTTTGGGCTTGTTTTATTCCTGGAAGGCACTAAAAACAGGGTGTCGATCAGGAGAACGAAAAAAAGACAGTGCGTAGATTTTTAAAAATCTTATGACTTTTAAAAAATGATTTTATTACCTTGCGAAGGGCAGCACAAAGGACAGGCCAAACAATCTTTGGCAAGGGTCATTCAGATTAAAAAGAGATTAAAATAGTCTAATTTGTCCGACAACCCTAAATTTCAAAGGATTTGGTATGATGCTTGAGTATTAAATATTATGAAAGTTCTACTGGTAGAAGACGAACCAAAAATGGTGCGCTCGCTCAAAAAAGGGCTTGAGGAGCACCATATTCAGGTTGATGCCGCCATGGATGGTGCCGCAGGAGGCCGCCTTGCAGAGGCAAATGACTATTCTGTCATCATTTCTGATATTATGATGCCGGAAATGAGTGGCATTGATATGCTGCGTCAATTGCGCAAAAACGGCAACCTCACCCCTGTGATCTTGCTCTCTGCACTTAGCCAAACGGATGAAAAAGTGACTGGCTTCGAGGCGGGCGCTGACGACTACCTGACCAAGCCCTTCGAGTTTCGGGAGCTGCTCATGCGCATTCGGGCTCTGGCTCGCCGACCGCATTCAAGTTATCAGTTGACCCCAACTATTTTGCGCTTTGCAGATATAGAAATGAACCTGGAAAAAAAAGAATGCCTACGTGGGGGGCAGCTTATTCAACTCACCCCGCGCGAGTTTTCGCTCATGGAATACTTGCTGCGCAATCCAGGCCGGGTTATTTCAAAAGCCGAAATTTCGGAACGAGTATGGAATCTTTCTTTTGATACTGGAACCAATTTCGTGGAGGTATATTTTAATTTTTTGCGCAAAAAGGTAGACAAGGGATTTTCTAAAAAATTGATCCATACACAGTTTAGAACGGGCTATGTGCTCCGAGAAGATGCGGATCAGGAAAACTATTGATTTGTTGATTTGGGGATTTGTTGATTTGGTTATTTGTTGAGCCAGCGCATGGTATTCGTACCTTCCTGTAGGCAGGAAAAAATACTTAGCTCTGGCACTTAGAAAGGGTACACATTTTTCATGTAAATCAGATTGAACATTCGTTGAACGTTCAGAAAAGAAAACTAAGGTTACCCATGAATTGCTTTTGTCGGCAATCTAAGCGAAGCCTCTAAGTTGGATTTAAGAACAACGTGGGTTGTCCTCCTGACGGGATCTGTCCGCATCAAGTGCGCTTTGGTAGAGTGGATGCCGTTTTGAGTGCTTGAAGTGCATGCACTCTACCAAAGCGCACTTGATGCGGACAGATCCCGTCAGGAAGACAACCCAGCTTTAGCATGTTTACTCAAGTTATTGACTGGTTTTTCCGCCAATAATATAGCACTTGGTTCCAAGACAAGAAATTGTTTACCCTTTCTAGTCTGGCACAACGAATAGCCTAATCTCCAAATTAACGAATAACCACAAAAAAAGCTAAAATATGCAAATAAGAACCAAGCTTACCCTTCAATTTATCGTACTCGTGGCGGGCATGCTGGTGTTATCGTTGTGCTTTATTTATGTGAAATTCCGCCAGATGACTGAGCGTGAATTCTACGACAGCCTCCGGTCTAAGGCACTGATGACTGCTGAAATGGTGCTGCACGATGAGGCCAATCTGCGCCCATTCGAGGAGTATACGACCCCCGAAGCGGAAAGTACAGTGCTCCCATTCCGGGAAAACGTAATGATTTTCAATGCTGATTTGCAGCGCGTTTTCGCCTTCAACCGAGCAGATGAACCGCTTCCCGTAAAGACCTTGACTGAATTGAAAACCTCCGCAGAAACCCACTTCCTGGATGGGAAACTCCATGCACTGAGTCTGGTACATAAAAGTCGAACCGGGCAGGAATATTTGATTATTGCAGAGTCCGTGTTCAATTCTGAAGAGCTTTTACACCTCCGAAATATCCTGCTTATCACCTTGTTTTTGTGTATCGGTATGGTAGCGGCTGGCGGCTGGTTTTATGCCGGACAAGCGATGGCGCCCGTTGCCAGTATCGTGAATCAGGTGGATGGCATGCTTCCCGCCGACCTCAGTGCCAGACTGAAGGGGCAAAACAACCGCGACGAACTTTCCCGGCTTGTATTTACCTTCAATCGACTTCTTGATCGCATCCAATTTGCCTTCAGGATGCAAAAGAGTTTCATTTCCAATGTGTCGCATGAGCTGAAAAACCCACTTTCGGTCATCATCGCCCAAATTGAGGTAGCACTGGACAAAAAACGCGACAACCAAGAATATCACGCCACCTTAAAATCCGTGCTCGAAGACTCCCGCGAACTCAGCGACGTGACCGAAAAACTCCTCCAACTGGCCAAAGTTCATTCCGAGGGCACCAACATCGCCTTCGAACTCGTCCTCGATCCGGCGCGGATGTTCGGGCGGGTCGCCGAAGCGGATTGGCGGCCGGTCGCTGGCCTTGACGAGCACGGCACGATC
>JBBQSW010000449.1:0-2854 GCA_038213575.1 Chitinophagales bacterium
ACTGTAAACGCTCGCTATCTGCCCATTGGAGCATTCTTGCATGGTGTCGGTCAAAATCTTTACCCCAGGCCCAACGCCCACAAAATGTTGTCACGGGCACGGCCAAAGCAGATGCGCCGAGCAGGAGCACGTGTTCGCCAAACAATAGAAGTTTGGCTGGAAAGATGCGATGGCCGAGCGTTGAAGTCACGACCAGCGAAGGTATAAATTCAAGCCAACCATTTTAGTTGTTTATACGTCGTTAAGCCAAAATCTATCTTTCATGAAAAAAATGCTTTTCTCAATCGGTATTTTGTCTTGCCTATTGTGGTTCAGACACTTTGGTTTTCCAAACGACACCAATGAGCGATGCTGCTTACAAACTCGCAAAGGAACTGATAACTGATATCCCGGAGAGCCTGTTTGAAGGTGAGCAGACGTATTTGGAAGGCCAAGAATGCCGCGATTGTGGTGGCTATTTCATAGAAATAAACAAAGCTGGCGTAGTGCGGCAGTTTTCATTCGGCGATTTAAAAGGCAAAGATTGGCCTGAGGAGGTAATAGATTTTTACGAGGATTTCGTAGCGGTGATTTCGTTATTGCCGAAATGAAAAAGTTCTCGCGTCCCGAAGGCGCGAGGGCTTTTTCAGTAGGGGTTGAAAGGCCCGATAGCCTATTCTACCACAAATTTTTTCGTCGCAATTTTTCCTTCTGCCAATATGTGGGCGGTGTAAATCCCCTTTGCCAAGCCGTTGACAGTCAAATCATTTACCGTCTTTAAGTCTTGCTGAAGCACCATTTTTCCACTTAAATCAAACACTGTGATTTGACCTGTTTCTGCTTCCAAAAGTTCGATGTACAACGTATTGTTTTGCACCAAAGTCGGGAAGAATTTCACGGCTGCTTCCTTTGCTGGCTCGATGGCAGCTGAAGTGGTACGCAGCACTACTGTTTTATTCGATTGAATTGCATTGTCACCCGTTTTCTGGCCATTGTTGTTGGAGCAAAGGCTGGTAAAATAAAAGGTGGCCTTGTCTCCCAAAGCAGTTGCAGGTGCTTTCCAGGTGAATGTCCAGGAAGTGCTGCCATTGCTGAGGGTTCTAGGCGACGATTGGCGGGCGTATTTTTTGTTTGCAATTCCGGATCCAATATTCACTCCGGAACCTGCGGTTAAGGTGCCACACATAGCATTTGCTCCATCCCAGCAAGTCAATTCAAAACCAGCGCGAACCGCGTTGCTTGTATTTGTGAGCGTGATGGTATAAGTCTCGTTGGCTTCTATCGTATCGGGAACACCTGTAATACTGACGATGCCCATAAAAGAACCACCTGAGTGACAACCGCTTGCGGTGCTGCAAGTTGTTTCACCCGGTGCGCCTGTTTGGGCAAGTGGTGGGTTGTTGGGGTTGCGCATGGAATTGGTGAGTAAAAACCAAGCGGAGAGTAAAAGGGTGAGAACGGGTAAGATTTTGAAATTCACGATGAAAATTAAGAAGATTGAGAAGATTGAGAAAAAAAATAAGCCGCAAAATCGCAAATCAGGAGAATTGCGGCTTTGCGGCTTAGATAGTAACAGCCAGTACGGCAATTGGTTTGTTATCTAACAAGCACTTTGGCTGCAAAATTGCCCCATTTTAGAAAATAGACCCCGCTTGGCCAATCGCCGACATTAATCGTTTGACTAGCTTGAGCTTTCGTTTCTAAAACAGTGCGTCCTATTGCATCCGTAACAAAGACAGCGCCTTGTATTTTTTCTCCAATAAGCTGGATGTTCAAAATCTCCCTGGCGGGATTTGGAGCAATGGAAATCAAATTGGCAACCAAACTACCGGATTCAAAAGTCGCTACGGTTCCATTGAATGCCCCAAACGTAGGTTCCTGTATCAAAAATGGCCCCGTACCGTTGGGCACACGGGCATAACCCATGTCCGGGGTCTGTTGGTCGAAACTGATATTATCCAAAAAATACCCTTGCGTATCCACAAGGCTGAGCGTTTCGCCTGAAGCCGAAAGTTTGAAACTGGCGTGGAGTGGCCCCTGAGTAGCGTCTTCGTCTGCCCAAACGATCAGGTAGCCATGCGCCGGGATACTTATACCTGCAGGAAATTCCCACTTCCGAAGATTGGCAGGGTTGTCAGAAATCGCGTAGTTTGTTAAGTCTACATCCTGATTTGTGAGATTGTGAAGTTCGATCCAATCATCGTATTCACCTGCTTCGTCGGCCGCGGTACTGGTGTTAGAAGCCATTACCTCATTGATAACAACGGGCGGGTTTTCGACCCATGCAGCGCCGACATGGTAGTAAAAAACATCGTGTTCGGCGCCTAATGGAAGGTATGTTACGGTCTTTGCAGTATTGTTTGCGGCAGCCTCCAGATAAAATCGAACCAAAGTGCCCGTAGAAAACCCTGAGATTTGTCCACCGAAAACACCATCGCTCGCTGCGCCGTCATTGTGCTGACCGTCGTCGTACATCGTAGTTTTCGAGAAGTTGCCATACGCCGCCGGGCAGAAAAAAAGCGAAACTGCCGAAATCCCATTGGCCGAACTAATGGACGCTGTGATGGCTACCGCTTCATCCGCCGCAGGGTCAGCCCAAACTCCCGTTGCGCTGGTCATTATTGCATTGCTGATCGTTGGGCCGACGGCATTCACTTCTGCATTATTCAGCAAGGTGTTGCGGTGGTTTTGCACAAAATTTTTCAACGTGGTTTTTTCAGTGCCATACTGAGTAAACGAATATAGTTTTTTAGTGTCTGCCTGAACGCCCGCACTAATCAACGCATCATATTGATCAATAAGCGCATTGAATTCCGTGGTATTCATTTCATCCGCCACGAGCGTGCGGAAATGGGCGAGGTATCTTTGGCGAATG
>JBBQSW010000450.1:0-2847 GCA_038213575.1 Chitinophagales bacterium
AGAGCGTATCTGGGGTTTATGTGGTTGAAGGGAATTGTCAACCTCATAAACCCCGGATAAACTCATAATTTTCTATCTTCTTCTCGCTCAGAAAATCTTATTATACTTCAAAAGAAACCCGCCTGTGTACGAAGGTTTCAGTCCAAGGAATGGACGGATGTCGTCGGGGCTGGTGCCTTCGGGCACCGTTTCTACTTGCACAAGCGTGAAGTGATCGTAGAATACATCGCCAAAGAACCCCAGCGCAAGGCCTTTAAATATTTGAATATCAAGGGTGTTTTGCCATAAAACGTTTCCATTCATATTTTGCTTATAGTCAGCGAACCAGGCAATTTTGGAAGAAACCGCTATGCGATCTTCGAAATATTTATTGACGTATTGCGCCTTGACGGAGGAACCTAATTGGAAACGATTGTTCTTGCCTTCTTCGTTGCCAAGTGGCTGTCCGGCGAGTGCAGCTAATTTATCATTGCCCACATAGGTGAGGTTGAAACTGGCGGGCGAGATGAAAAATGTTAGATTTTTGGTGGGTTTGTAATCAATACCGGGCGCAATGGAAAAACGTGCCGGGGCCAGAAATTCGGAAAGCAGGTTGGAATCTACACCGTTAATCAGGTTGCCTGCGTAGGTGCGCAGCAGTTGTGATTCAGCGGTGCCATCAAGGGCTGCGAAAAGTTTCTCACCATAAATACTGTAACCATAACGCGACCCAAGGCGGAGTATGTCGAGATTTTTTTGGAAATCAGCGTCTTTGCCCCCAATCCGTTGGGCGCCAAGTTGAAGTGCAGCGCTGTTGTTCCAAAAATATTTCGGCTTTTTTTGGTTGGCGAAAAGATTGATGAGTCCGCCAAAACCAATGCGGTTATCCCCCGCACCAAGCCGGGGATTGATAAGTCCCAGGCCTGTTAGGTCAAGACCGAAACTCCCACCGACTGTCCAGACTTTGGGTACTTCTTCAGTTTTAGGCGGTTCGGTTTGAGCAAAAGAGGTGATTTGGAAGCAGAGTAACGCGAGGATAAGGGTGTGTAAAGATTTCATGACAGAACGAGTAAAAAAGTTGTGGTTAAAAAAAAGTCGCCTTGCAGGTAAGGTTGTGCTGCAAGGCGACGCTAATACGAAGAACAAATTTCAAGTTGAAAATTAAAAGGTTTTTACGCTTAAACTTACTACTTGGAACATTAAACATTAAACTTAAAAAGTCTGATACTCCGGCGAGTACATGATGTGATTGATGAGCCGCTCCAGCGGGATTTTGACTTCTGTCTGGTTATTGGTGGCCAAATAATTTTGCCATTCATAAGTCCAGTCGTTCGCAGGCAGCCCATCTAGGAAAACCTGATCGTAGAAGTAGTTGAAACGATCGTTGTCTATTTCAGCGGGCAACAGGTAGTCGAGCAAGTCCTTGACTAACTCGAAGGCGTTGGATGGATCGAAGGTGATGCCGCTGTTTTTTATCCAGGGCACAATGTCTAATTTGATACCAATACTGCTATTGGTTGAGCCGCCAATAACGCGTTTGCCAGTAAGCAGCATTTGCGGGAGCTTGTACCGGGCGATGATAGAGGTAGAACTGAACCAGTGGCGACTGAACTCGGGTCCTTGGTGATAAGCTGGGTAGCCTGCCACATCAGGTGGGTAAAACAGGATGAGATTCGCAAGCCCCAGCATTCGCTCGATCACTGCCGAGTTGTAAAATGTGAAGTAGTGCTTGTTGTTTTCGGTGTAAGGACTGGGGATGGGGATGCCAAAAAAGTTGATGGACTGCAGGGCAAGGTCAAGTGGGGAGCGGATAAGACCACCAATAATTTCGTCGGCGTTTGTCGAGTCGTCCATGTCGTAGAAATGCTGGCTTTTAAGCAGTTTGCGCAGCACAGGCATGATTTCGTAGTTGTTTGTGCGGAGCATTTCGGCCAATGGGATGATAATATCTTGCTCAATTTCAGGTGTAATATTGGTGTGCACAAAATAGCGATAGATGCGACGCACGAAATTGCGGGCCGTCTCTGGTTGTGCAAATACCATGTTCACAAAGGCATCCAATTCGGTGTACATCGCGGCAGCCGTAGTGGCACCCGTGATGACCGTATTTTGGAATTTGCTGCTGAACGTTTTGTTGCCCGTATGGTGTCGGGAAAGCTGGGTCGTGCCCCGAGGAATATTGGTTTCAGGGTCTACGGTGGCTCGGGTTGATTGAAATCTCCACCCTGTGAATACCCGTGCCGCCTGTACTATATCGTCTTCAGTGTAATTGGTGTAGTCGCCGAGAGCAATTTGCGGGCCTTTTCCTATCGTGAAAAGTTCAAAAAATTCGCGGGCAAAGTTCTCGTTGGGGCTGGTTTTAGAATTTTGGTGGCCGTTGAGATAAAGCAGCATCGTGTTGTCCGCCACGATTTTGGTCGCCATCTTTTTGAAATTGCCCAGCACGCCCCAGCGCAACAATGTCAGATAGTCGAAAAATGTATTGTGGAGGTAGGTTGTATAATTAGTCGCCAAAAATTGGTGGAAAAAGAAGGCCATTTTGTGGCCGATGCCTTCATCGTGGACGGCTTCATTGAGCCACCATCCGCGCACACGCCGCTCCAAATAATATTCCTCTGCGGGTAAGGTTTGACCCGTTGGAATCAGCCACTTAACCTGCTCAATCGCCGGGGTATTAGGGTCATCAAAAATGGGCTGATCAAGCTCCAATGTGTTGATAGTCAAAATATTGGTAACCGCTTGATCCACGGTCATGGTCGCCAACTGATCTATACGTTGCTTGGTATAGCGATAACTCGTACGGCGCAGGAGATGTGCAGCGCGCTGTTGACCTAAGGAGCCTTGAAAGGAAGCGAGGGAAGCCATATC
>JBBQSW010000451.1:0-2820 GCA_038213575.1 Chitinophagales bacterium
GATCTTATGTCGGGATCGGAAGAATCCCCTGCCTTCGATTTTCAACTTCAGCTTTCTCCTAATCCGACGACTGAAAACACTCATCTAGCCTGGGTACTTGAAACACCCGCTGAAGTAAGCTGTGATTTATACGATGCTCAGGGCCGCTTGCTCCAGACCATTATACCAGCAGCACTTTTTTCTGCTGGCAGTCATCAGCAGACGCTATATTTTGGAAGTGACGTGCCACCTGGAGCCTACTTTTTAGTGTTAGAAGCTGATCAGGGCAGGCAAATAATCAAATTGATAAAAAGATAGTGCTAGATAGTACGGTTATATCTCCCGCACCGCATTGAAGTGGACCGCAAGGAGGGGCTTGGGACGGCGTTTACGGTGAAATTGCCGGTCGAAAAGGTATAAAACCTGGCGACGTGATCCGCACCATCCGTGACCACCACCCATATTTCGGCCACTATCACACCGCCGGAGTGCCGGGCAGCAACGAGATTGACGAAACACAGGAACTCTATTATTCGGCCATTATGCGAGCGATTGTGGAAACCGGTTTCAAGGGGTATGTCGCCCAGGAGTTTATTCCGACAGATGGCGCTAAACTTGGTTCCTTAGCAAAGGCGATAGACCTTTGTGATGTGCAGGTATTCTATTTCACTGACCTAAAATTCTAAATCATGAGAATCATACTTTTTGTTGCTGCTTTGGGCTTAATGTTTACCCTAATTTCCTGTAAAGACAAAAACAAATCTATTTACGAGGCTTGTTGTGGGACCGAGCCCATCACGGATTCTATTCCAATGACCATCAAATTATGGAATGATGATGGGGTACTTGTTGATTCCCTGGTGAATGCCAGACTTTATATCCCGAACATATTCATGCCCGATTCAAGTTATTCGGATAACAGCAATTTTTTTACCTGTGGTATATATGTTGACAGGATAGTATCGGCAAAATATTATGGTACGTCAGGAGAATTGCTGTTTGAACGAGAGAATTATCTACCGTGCGATTCAGGCTATAACTGGCATGGAGAAAAGTCTGATGGGAGTTTATACTATGGCATATTTGAGTATCAGATTGTGGTTAAGTTTCTCAATGGAGAAACAAAAACTTACATTCATAAGGCATGCTCCTACAAATGCAGTGAAGACGGGTTTCCACTTGAAAACCTCCCCGATTGTACTTTGCCTACTCAACACGATGGCAATGGAGGATTTGATAAAAGTCTCTATTCTTCTCCGGAGTGTTTCTGAAAAATCAGCCTGAACTTCAAACCCCTTTCCGCTCCCCCATTTTTCCGTTTCTTTGCGGGAAAATTTGGAATACATGTCTTGGAAAAAAACTTGGCCCTTCTTCGCTTGGCAGTCTATCCTGCACACCAAAACCCAGAAGGACTTTCAACAAATTTGGAGCAATAAAAAAAACTGGTCCGCTTCCTTTGCAGCAGGCCGCAACTCGGTTGCTGACGAATTGCCGTGGATAAACTTTTTTGCGCGCGATTATTTGAAACAAATCCTGCGCCCCGATTTCAAGGTGTTTGAATTTGGCGGCGGCGGCTCTACACTCTATTTCTGTAAGCATGTGGCAGAGGTAATAACGGTGGAAGACAACCCCGAATGGTTCAAAATCTTGACCGAAACGCTGCAATCGAAGGGCTACACCAATTGGCAGGGCTTCTTCGTGCCGGCTGAAGTTTCAAACGACTCAGGCCCGCGCTCCCACGTCAATCCGGCCGATTTCAAGAGCAGCAACCGGAGTTTGGAGAACATGAGTTTTGAAAAGTACGCCCGCACGATTGGCCAGTTCCCCGAAGCATATTTTGACCTGATTCTGGTGGACGGCCGCGCTCGCCCTTCCTGCACGCAACAGGCCATTCCACACTTGAAGAAAGGTGGTTTTTTGGTGGTGGATAATACCGAGCGTCCGCACTATCTTGCTCATTTTAAAGAGGTTATCGCGACGCAATTTACGGTGGAGGAAAATCGCATTGGCCCAATCGCCTATACGCCGGATTTTACGGGGACGACCATTTTGAGAAAAAAATAATATCCGTGCCTCATCCGTGCCATCCGTGTTCCATTGGGCCGCGGATGGCACGGATGAGACACGGATTCAAAAAATTGAACCACAATTGCTTCCACCATGCTCAAACGATTGGCCCTTCGGGTGCTCGATTTCTTTCGGTTTCACAGATCCTATTCTCAGGACGGGGAAGACATGGTAATGCGAGCCTTGTTCGAGTCATTGCCAAAAAACTACCGAGGCTTTTTTGTGGATGTAGGTGCGCACCATCCCGTTCGATTTTCAAATACCTACCATTTTTATCGGAAGGGCTGGCGCGGAATCAACATTGACGCAACGCCGGGAAGCATGCGCTCCTTTGGTTGGATGCGCCGCCGCGATATCAATCTGGAATTGGGTATTGGAGCAGAAAAAGGAAGCCTTACTTTTTTCTGTTTTGATGAGCCTGCGCTGAACACGCTTTCAGAAGAAGTGGCGCAGGAACGCGCTTCCGGGGGGCGTTACAAAATCATAAAAAAAGTGGAAGTGCCTGTGCTGCCCCTCCGCGAGGTCTTGCAACAACATTTGCCCTCTGGAACAAAGATTGACTTCTTCAGCGTAGACGTGGAAGGTATGGACGAGATGGTGCTGCGTTCCAATGATTGGGAAGTATTCCGCCCCAGCTTTATCCTGGCAGAGGATGTACATTTTGACCTGAACGCAGGAAAGACTTATGGTTCTGGGGTGTACGCTTTCTTACAGGAACAAGGCTACGAGATGGTAGCAAAAACACCCAGGACTTTGATTTTTAAGGATATACGT
>JBBQSW010000452.1:0-2778 GCA_038213575.1 Chitinophagales bacterium
ATTTCTGGCACGACGCGGTTTTTAACCACATCGTAAAAGGCCGGACCTGTGAGGTTGCCCGCCACGCCGATTTTCAAAATGGGCAGCTCGTCCAGTGCAAATTTGTTGATGACCGGTGTGCGCACCTCCTTGGGCAACGAAGCTTGAAGCTGGTTGATCTTGCGCTGCATTTCCTGCACCGCCTTGTCCAAATCCACGGATTGTTCGAATTCTACGGCTACAAAAGAGGAGTTTTCTTGAGAACCGACCTGTACCTGGTCAATTCCTTCGAGCGAAGAAATCGCATCCTCGATGGGTTTGCTCACCGCGTTCTCCACCTCGGAAGGCGAGGCGCCGGGATAAACCGTGATGATCGTGACGACCGGCGCGCTGAATTTTGGCACCAGTTCAATGGGCAGTTTCAGGTAACTGGCAATGCCCATAAACGTCAGCACGGCAAAAGCCACGATGACGAGCGAAGGGCGACGAATGGAGAGTGCGGTGATATTCACGGGGCGAAGGTAGCACTTGAAAGCTTCAATACTCGCCCAACACCAGCCCCTCCTTTTCATTCAATTCCAACAGGATTTGCTTTGTTTCAAATCCCAACAACAAAGCGTCGTTGTGGTAAAGCCCCGATTCATGCCGTGAAAGGCGAATTTCTTGCAAAGTTGTACCCACCACATCCCGCCAAAGCGGCTGCACATTGGCTACGACACGTTGGATAACTGCTTCTTTGTGAATGGATTGCAGATTTTGGGCCGTTTTCACCAAAGATTCAGCGGTGATTAAAAGAATGGCTTCAGAATCCTCTCCACAGGAAAGCAGGAGCGTCTCGCTGTTTTCAAAATACAGTTCGATTGCGTAGAGAAAAGACGTTTTGGAACTGGCGCGCCACAGGTAATAGTTTGCAGTTTCAAGTTTTTGACCTTCAAATGTTTGAAAAGTTTCTACCTCCGTTTGTCGGAAACAATCGGCTGGGGTGGGGTCTTGCGCGTGGGGAGTTTCTGGCATGTTGCTGGAATCAGTTTGCAAGCACAAAGATCGGCAAGATTTGTGGCTTGCGGGCGTACCTTTCGGGGCTGAATGGGAATAAATTTCTAACCCAAAACAATAAAAAACTGTTTGTACAAAATATGCTACCCACCACCGAATTCCTGACCGCATTCCGCACCGCTTTTTCGTCCGGCAATTTACTCAAATGCACCTTGGGTAAACCCAGCGTTGACGCAGCAGAAGATTTGAAAAACGTGCATCTCCGCCCTGTGGAGTTGAAAAAGGGGCTACAGGTAGCTTTCAATTTTCGGTACAAAACCCGCGACGAGGTGAAGAATTTTGAATTGGAAGCGGCCATTGTTCAATTGGGGAAAATGCTCGGTACGCAGTTTTTGAGCGCCGACCTTCTGACCCTTGAGCGGGATTATTCCCTGCAATTTGACCAAAATGGCGAAGCCCGTTTTTCAAAAAAAAAGCCCTCACAAAAAAAGCCCTCAGAAATTCCCACGGCCCATAATCGCCCCAAAAAACGCCTGCTCGACCCCGCTGCGCCCTGGCTTCATCTGCTCGGCATAACCAATGCAAAAGGGGAAGTACTGGCTGCCCACCAAGACAAGTGGCGGCAAATCAACAAATACCTCGAAACCATAGAAAGTTTGCTGCGCGACAGCCCACTACCCTCTGATGCACACATTGCCGACATGGGCTCCGGGAAAGGTTATCTGACCTTTGCGCTCTATGATTTTCTGACCAATCATATCGGTCTCGCAACGCACATAACGGGCATCGAGCTTCGTCCGGCGCTCGTGGATTTTTGCAACAAAACAGCCCAACAAGTTGATTTTCAAAATCTTAAATTCATAGCGCAAGACATCGCAGACTATCACCCAGCACGACTGGATATGCTCATCGCGCTTCACGCTTGCGACACGGCGACCGATCTTGCGCTGGCGGTTGGCATCCGGCAAAAGGCTCGAATCATCGTAGCCGCCCCCTGTTGCCACAAGCAAATCCGCCGTGAGATGCAGGCCAAAAACGAACTCGCGCCATTGCTTCAGCACGGCATTCTGGAGGAGCGGCAGGCCGAAATCGTGACCGATGGCATACGCGCCCTGTTGCTAGAAGCCCAAGGCTACCACACCAAAGTGTTTGAGTTTGTTTCCACAGAACACACCGCTAAGAATGTAATGATCACCGCTACCATAGACCATCGGCGATTGAACCAACGACGAACTGACGCACTCGAAAAAGTCGAGGCACTCAAAGTCGGTTTTGGTATAAAACAACATTGGCTGGAAAAATTATTGGCAAAGTGACTTTTCTTTGGGGCTTCGTTTCTTCCGTAAGTATCTTCGTTTCGTCATTTTGTAGAAAAAAAAGCAATTGATTTACACAAAGAAGCAATTCTTGCGTTCAATATTAGTTTGGGGAATGAACGGATTTTTACTTCGAATCCACGAATCCCTCCCTCCTTCGCCTATGCCTGCCAAAACTTGGCGGGCAGGAAGGCTACGGCGGGTAAAAAATAAACAAATCCACCATTTTTTTGTCCATTCAAAAACACAGCTCGGCAATGCAAATTTCCCCTCGCCGTTTAGGCTCATTCGATCTTGACAAATTCCTCTACGACATGAAAATAAAATCATCGCTCGCTTTATTTTCCATTGTCGGCATCCTGAGTATTGTGCTCATTTTCCATGAGTACAATCCCTTCAACAATGGAGGCCCAGGCACTTCGCCAGCGCGCGACGCGGCTTTGTTGCGCACCATCTCACAAGTGCTGACCCGTGGCCATTTCCAGCC
>JBBQSW010000453.1:0-2656 GCA_038213575.1 Chitinophagales bacterium
ATTCACCGGGTGACTTGAAGTCACCCGGTGAATAAAGCATCCCAACCAAGCAAAATTTGACAGAGACCACCATTGATTCAGTTATGATTCACCCCCTTTTTCGTACTCGTTATTCGCGTACCAGTTTTCCGCTGGCCACGCCATTTCCACTTTTTAATTTCCAGAAATAAACTCCAGTTGCCTGATTATCAAAAGGAATACGCAGTGTCTCAAGATTTTGCGCCAGCCATTTTTTGGCAAAAATTTGTTTGCCCTCGGCATTGAAAATTTCCAAAAGTGTTTCTCCTGAAAGATTTTCCAAAGTAAAAATGGCGGCCTCGCGCAAAGGGTTGGGTGATACCGTCGCAATCGGTAAAACCGGCGAATCTGTCCCAACAGACGGCTGCCAAAGCAAGGCGGCCTGCACGGCACCCAGTGCATCCACACGACCCCAGCCGTAGGCGTGGTTGGGACGAGCAATGCCGGGGCTAACCATCCCACAATCCAAGGTATCTGCG
This sequence comes from Chitinophagales bacterium, assembly GCA_038213575.1. GTDB lineage: Bacteria > Bacteroidota > Bacteroidia > Chitinophagales > Saprospiraceae > M3007. The sequence goes on from JBBQSW010000453.1 coordinate 498, forward strand.
AAGTAAATGGCTGTTTGTTCCACGATTTCTTCTATGTCATCCACATGCCCCGCCAGTGCCGGATTGGCCGAAAGCACCAGTGCCACAAGACCCGCAACGTGTGGTCCGGCCATGCTGGTGCCACTAAAATTAGCATAATTGCCGCCGAGGATGCAAGAGCGCACATCTTCCCCCGGCGCACTTACGTTGGGTTTCATACGGTTGCTTCCATCAATCAGCACCGGGCCTCGACTGCTGAAACCGGAGATAAAATTGTCAGAGCGCGTAGAACCCACGCTGAAACTTTCTTCAAAATACGCGGGAGGCCCATAAGTAGTGGCGCATCCAGAGCCAAAATTGCCATTGCTCACCACGACCACTACGCCCGATGCTTTTAGGTTTATCACGGCAGTCTGAAGCAATTCATTGACTGTAAAATCTGTACAGCCCTCTTCCGTAGAACAATACCAGGAGTTATTGACAACATGTGGCGCTTTCGTCGGGTCTGGATTCAAACCACCTAAATCAGTGGGCGCGAGGAACCACTGGAAGCACTCAATGTAGCTCGAAGGTTTGCCCCAGCCACGTTCCATGTTGCGGCAAGCGATCCAATTCGCAGCGGGTGCTACACCTATCTGGTTGCCTAAGCCATCATCACCCGTCATGGTGCCCATGGTGTGTGTCCCGTGGTTGCTATCGTCGCAGGGAACGGAAGTATTGAGTCCACAGGGGTTGTTGCCTGGATTTCCCAACGAATCATTGTTCAATGGGCTGAGATCATGGATGGCATCGTGCCAGTTGTAGTGGTGCTGACTGGTGGCTACATCGCCTGTCCAGCCTCGATATTTTCCTTGAATGGCGGGGTGCGTCCAGTCGAAGCCCGTGTCGGCCCCTCCGACGGTAATGCCTTGTCCTGAATACCCCAAGGCCCATACTTCAGGGGCTTGAATTTTTGCTATGCCCCATTCAACACCGCTTCGATCGGAGACTGTTCCCGAGTGGTTGATTGCTTCCGTTGGTGCACTAAACTTCACCCAAGGATCGGCAATAATCGCTTCTATTTCCGGGAGTTCTGCCAATTTTTGTAGCAAATAAGCGTCGGCTTTTCCTAAGGCCAGCGCATTCACAAGAAAAAGCGTGTTGGCAGCTGCTCCATTTTCGTGCAAAATTTTCAGTGCGTTTTGCTGCGAACGAGTGGCGGTTTCCTGCAAGCGGGAAAAGACAAATCGGGCTCTTTCTGATTTAGTTTTTAAAGTTTGAGCGGTACGCAAATCGGCTTTTTCTTCAAAAACGACTAACACATCGGCAGATTCGCCCCGATCAAGGGCAGCGCGGATTTCAGGGGCAATTTTTGCGCGCCAGGTTTCAGCGGGCGTTTGGCCAAAAAGGCCTGTACAACAGACACTTAAGACAAAAAATATGAGCAGTTTTTTCATGAAATGTCAAAAATTTGAGGCCAAAAGTAGAACGATCATTTGGGCTGAATTTTGCGAAAACGCAGTTTGGCTACTGTCAGACGAGTTGTACATAAACTTGGAGTTAGTCCGTAGAAGATTGAAAAAACACATAGGCACATAGAGCACATAGGTGATGAAAATCAAGCGCCTATGTGCCTATGTGTTTTTTCGAGATCTAAGATTTTACCTTTTCACCCGCATCCTAAAATCCAGGGTGGCAAAACCACCCGCGTCGAAATGCTCAATCCGGATATTATGCTGACCGCCCAGCAGCACCGTGACTTCGTCGGTTTCGGGTTCATGGATGTCCCAATGGTCAATCAAAAGTTTGTCGTCGAGATAAAGCCGCACGCCATCGTCAGAGGTGACTTCAAGGATGTATTCGTCCGGAGCAATGTTGAAATTTGTGGTGGAGAGTGTGGCAAATTTATCTTCGTGAACGGCTTCAGCGGGGCTGCCCCACCAGGCAAAAGCAAGGTTCTTTTGTAGCTTTTCAGCTATTGGATATTTGGCCATGAAAGTTTCTGGGGTGGCGATACTGTCGTAGTTGAAGAATTTTGTGTGCCACTCAAATTCTTTTTCAAAGCGTTGAAAATCAAACTTGTAAACCTTTCCTGTGGTGACAATTTCCCCAAAAACGGTCTTCGTCACTTGCGGACTGGTGTATTCAAATTCAATAAAAACCGCATCGTTTGCAGGGTCGCGTTCTATAGTAAGTGCGGC
>JBBQSW010000454.1:0-2623 GCA_038213575.1 Chitinophagales bacterium
AAAAGCGGCCTTGACAGCGAATGGCGGGAGTTTTCATTTGAAGAAAAACCGGGTTTACACTACGATTACAAAGCCGTTTACAAGGTGCGCGACATTGATATCAGCCCCGAAAGGATGCAGGAACGCTCCTACATTGACGAAAAAAAGATTCAAGACGGCTGGGACTATGTGCTCGACCAGCGCGGCAACGTCAAGAAAGATACCCTTGGCAACGACCTAAAAACACCACGTATGGTGTTCATCCGCGCCGAGATACTTGAAATGCACCAAACCAAAGCGGCTCGTATCGCTGGCTCTGTGGAGATTCGTGACGCAAAAAACAGCAGCTTATTAGAGACCTGCGAATTAGCGACCGAGGTGGTGTTTGAAAATTACGCCTCTACCTTTCGGGGCGATGAGCGGGCTTTGAGTCAAGACTCAAAAAATCGAATGGGCAATCGCCCTTTGCCTTTCCCACAGGACGAGGATATGCTCGTGCAAGCCGCCGAACGATTGAAACCCGATGTTAAAGAAGAATTGCGGCGTAGCCGAGCGATCCAATAAGATTTGCGTTGGGGGTTTTCGATTATTTTGATCTGTGAAAGGTGTTGTTTTATGCCTTTCACAGATTAAAATAATCGTAAACCCAAAACCGCAAATCAAAAATCGCAAATCCTACACGGCCTTCTGCAAGAAAATGTTAGGTGGCCTCTTTTTTTTGCCGATTTTTGCGCAAAATTTTTCTCCATGCATATTCGCCAATTACTGCCTCTTTTTGTATTTCTGATCTTACCACGTTTTGTTTCTGCCCAAATTGACTACCCGGAAGACGCGTTCCGTGAATTGCGTCGCGGACTGGAAGGAACTTGGTTTATGCCTACGGATCGGGGTGACCGCCTTGAGATTTGGTGGAAAGAAGATGATCAAACCCTAGCAGGTAAAAGTATCCGAATCAAACCAGAAAATGGGGATACGGTGCTGCTTGAACGCCTGCGTATCGAGCTGCGTGACACGACCATTACCTACATTACTATTCCGCGCCAAAGCAACAAAGAACCAGCATCCTTCGTCCTCACGGAGATTGACGAGGCTGGCTTTTTTGTATTCAGTAACCCAAAAAATGACGATCCCCAGACCGTCCGTTATCTCCTACTTGGCAACCGCGAAATGCAGGTAGAGACCATCGGAATACGCAATGGGCGAGAAGTGAAGCAAGAGTTCGTATTCGAGCGCGAATTCACCCCTGGAGCAGTAGAGTTTCGGGTGCGAGGCGGAATCAATGCCAGCAGTTTGCGCGGAACGGGCAGTATCATACCACTGGACAGCCCTCCAAAATTCGGCTGGAAACCCGGCTGGGAATTGGGAATGCAAGCCCGTTTCAAAGGACGAGGGGGCTTCATCATCATTAATGTTGAACTCAGCGCGGTAGGACGCCGTTCTTCTGCCCAATCTGCATTTTCCATAGATGTGGACACCATGCCCTATTTTATTGACTATAAACGCGACTTGACCTACAATTCCATTTGGCTGATGGCCTCTATATTGCCTGAACTCACTTTCCGACGTGACGGGCGCCTCTCACTGCTTGCGGGTCCTTATTATGGTCGCCTTGTGGGACTCAATGGCAAAGGCCTGCAAGAACCTGTGGAACAAGACAAGCTTTTCAAGGTCAACAACGACTTTAAAAAGAACGATTTTGGTATTAACTTGGGATTCCAGTACAAGCTCAATTTTGGCAAAAAAGACCTCGGTGGTATGATTGGTATTCGAGCTACTTATGGCCTGTCCAATATTGACAACCTGTATTCCAGAGATTGCAACGACAATCCTTCGCTATGCAATGGCCAGGTTTCTTTTCAGGGCGCCTCACTTTATTACAGCGTGAATCTTTTAAAACTTTGATTGTTGACCCTTGACTATTGCCAAGTTCCTTAAAACTCTTGCATTGTCGAGGTCAAAGGTCAAGCGTTAACCGTTAAAATGGCGAAACAGAAATTCTATGTCGTATGGGAGGGTCATAAACCGGGGGTGTACACCTCTTGGGATGAATGCAAACGCCAAGTGGATGGCGTGGCCGGAGCGAAGTACAAGAGTTTTGAGAGTCGTGTTGAAGCTGATACAGCCTTCAAAAGCAACTACTGGAAATTTGTCCAAAAAACCACGGGCGCTCCCAAAACAGCTTTAACGCTGTTAAAATCATCTATTATTCGGGAAAGCGTAGCCGTGGATGCAGCCTGCTCTGGCAATCCTGGAGACATGGAATACCGGGGCGTTTGGACAGCCGATGGCCGTGAATTGTTTCAAATTGGGCCACTCCAAGAAGGCACCAACAACATCGGTGAATTCCTCGCCATCGTACATGCCCTTGCCATGTTGAAGCAACAGAATAAGCCTGGTTTACCCATATATTCTGACTCAAAAACCGCCCAAGGTTGGGTAAAAAAAGGCTTGTGCAATACTAAGCTAGAAGCGACCGACCGAAATGGCAAAATCTTCGATCTGATCCAACGCGCCGAAAACTGGTTGGCCGTCAACAAAATCACGAACCCAATTCTGAAGTGGGAAACGAAGGCTTGGGGCGAAATCCCGGCTGATTTTGGGCGGAAGTGAATTGTAGAAGCACATTGGGGGGCTACAGGTCAAG
>JBBQSW010000455.1:0-2573 GCA_038213575.1 Chitinophagales bacterium
TCTAATTCAAAATAATCTAACCTCGCGTTCGTCTAGTCAAATGCGCCATTCATTCATCAAAATGACGTATTTTCAAAATTTAACATTATTTTTTCAGTTTTTTTAAAACAGATGTGATTGCCTTGAGGTGAAATAACCGAATATTTCACTATTTAAACTTTTTTAAAATTATGAAACATAACATTTTCATGGCTCACGGCTCACGGCTCTTGTTTTTAATCCTTTTGATTTTGTAAGGAACGCGGCACCAATAACTTAGTCATTTGATGCCACCCTTTGTTCCATTATATGGCCCCTATTTTTCTTTAAATAGCCCCACTAGTCGCAGAAAAATAGGGTTGTCTGATGAAAAAATGGTTGACCTAAAATGACTAAGTTATGGGTGCCGCGTTCCTAACTGGTTAGCCTAATTTTTTTATCAGGCGATTGAAAAAGTTTATTTTTGTGTTCAAATGAATTTGCCCAACGACATAGCAAGTTGCCACCGGATAATTCTGGATTTGGTATCGATTATTGAAGGTTTCAAGCCTCAATTGGAGGGTTATGTCCAAGAAAACAATCAGTTGGAGCTGCGTGTGAAAGAAATGGAGTCACAATTGCATCAAAACAGCCGCAACTCAAATTGTCCCTTTCGCTGGACAAGTACAAGGCGGATTGAAGAGACAGAGCATCAGGTTTTAGACTGGGTCTGTAGTGGGTGCAAAAGCCTGAACCAAGGGCAATTTCCATCAGATGTTTGCTCCAACACGCAATATGTGGCGGTATCCCAGAATATCGGTTTAACCAGTTACTTAATTTTTTAATTAGCGCAAAATGGTCACATCTCCGTTTAGCTTTTCTTTTCTACAACATCGGAGTATTTGATTTCCGCAATCCAGGTATATATACCCCGGCTGCCAGATGGTGCTCCTGGCTTATAGGATTCCAACCATTGGCCTCTTCAAATGCTTCGGCCAACCAAAAACGCTCATGCACCTCACAAAGAACACCCTGCTGCTACTTTTCCTGCTCACCTGCCAAACCGCCCTCGCCCAGTCTCCTCCCTGCTCCCCCCTCGGCCAAAACCTCATCATAAACCCCTCCTTCGAACAAGGTTACTACGGCTTTACTTCCGACTTCGGGCGGGGCGTAAACAACGGTACGCACTGTAATTGTGCCACGCAGGGCTGGATACTGGTAGCACAAATCAATCCGCACCTCAACCCCGGTTGTCAGGTTTATCCACAGGATTTGTCGGCTCAATATGGCGGTCCCAACACGACTACAAGTTTCAATCCCAATCACCCGAGCAATACTTCGGTGGCTTCTGCTGCCATTTGTAATTTGCCCCTGCCAGACCACACTACGGGCAACGGTTTTTTCCTGACCGTGGATCCCGATGCTTGTGCAGGAAGGGCTTACTGGAAACAATCGCTCCAAGTTTGCCCGAACACCAACTATTACTTTTCTGTCTGGGTCCAAAATATTGCTGGCCTGCCTGCACCAACTTTTCATTTTGAAGTGGATGGACTGCCCGTTACCGCAGTGACTGCTTACCCGGAAGTATCTTGGGTGCAAACCGCTGTGCTCTGGAATTCGGGCAATGTGGACGGAGAAGCATCTCTGCAACTTATTAACGACCTTCCCGGTTGCGATGCCAATGATGTGGCGATTGACGACCTGTTTTTGGGTGTATGTGCAGCCGTAGACTTGAGCAGCGAAAAGTTGTTTCGATACTGCCCGGGTGATCCTTCGGTGACCTATAAATTGTCCGGCCATGCGGTCGGATTTACGATGCCACAATATCAATGGCAACACTTACCTGCTAATAGCGGCGCTTGGATAGACCTCATAGGTCAAAGCGATACGCTTTTGATTATCAATAGCCCCACAGAAGCCGACGCGGGCTTATATCGTCTGGTCGCTGCCGAACAGGGGAACATCGAATCCATCACTTGTTCCGTCTTTAGCCAGAGTATTCGGCTGGACCCCAATCCGACTTACCACAACGTGGACACGGTGAATATCTGCTTGGGTCAAAGTTATGCGGGCCATTCAACGTCTGGCCTATACTCCGATCATTATCAGACGATTACGGGCTGCGACAGCCTCCGATCACTCGATCTTCGGGTACGGGGAGATGTCAGTATTTATGTGCCCAATGCCTTCACTCCAAACGACGACGGCAACAACGACCAGATTCAGCCCTTCTTATCGGACTTGAATGTGGATGTGTACCGCTGGCAAGTATTCGATCGCTGGGGCAACCATGTGTTTGAAACACACAATCCATCGGATTCCTGGGATGGCACTTTTCGAGGAAAACCCTGTGCCGCAGGGGTGTATGTTTATTCGTTGAAAATGGAAATTCGGGGTTGTCAGGAGGGTATGTATAGCGGTGATTTGATGCTCTTTAGGTAAATCACGTTATTCAAACCCATAAACCCTGATATTTCCGTCCTCATACAATAGAATGTATGGGAGCTTTTCATCGGATAGATTCCGATCCATCACGATATATTTCAAGCCTTGCTTCCGGTATCCATCCATCCATTCTGTTTTCGAGGGCACATCCTGGTTGACGCTCCATCCTT
>JBBQSW010000456.1:0-2518 GCA_038213575.1 Chitinophagales bacterium
AACTTGAAGTAGCAGACCTAACCAACTATGCCAGTGCAACAGACCCTTTCGCTGTTGCCTCAATTACAACTTTGAAAAATGAGGAATTGAAAAAACTGCTTCAATGCGTTGTCAATTCCACCTTCACCCCGGAGGGTTTAAAAGCGGAACTGACTGCTTTTAAAGATTCACTTTGAGTATCCCTTTTTCCACAATCAAAGGGCTCAAAACAGGCCATTTTAGCAATTATGTACCCCATTTGTACCTAATTTTCATAACTATCTGACAAACAACACACATTATTTTTTGTATTGAAATAACACCTTACAAAAAAGCAGCTACTTCCCCTGAAAAGAAAAATGTCCAAGTGTCCCTTTTCCATCTCTTGCAAACTTCCCCTATCCCTTTCTCCTGCGCCGCCCGTCAAGTGGATGATGCGCTATCCACCCAAGTCATCTACCAACCACCCAGACCATCGGATGTTTAGATGTCAGGAAAAAGGGTAAAAAATGGAAATGGCTGCGTAATAAAGGGCGTAAAAACCGCACAAAACGCCCCAAATTTTCCCATTTGAAGCCCCTTTGCATGTAAAATGTATGCAAATTAAAAACGAGTTATGCAGGTCGCCCCTCATAACTCGTTGATTTTCAATGTGGGCCTGGCAGGAATTGAACCCGCGACCGTCTGATTATGAGTCAGCTGCTCTAACCAACTGAGCTACAAGCCCGCGTCCGTTGCCGAACGGCACAAAGGTAAATTTAATTCTAATTATGTGCATTTCGTTTCACACTTTTGCCACGTCTAAATTCCTTACTGCCAGCAGGCGATCAAAACATCAGCCAAAACATGGGTTTTCAAAAAGTAAATACCTCAGAAAGCAAGAGCGAAATGCAACACTTCGTCCGAAATCTTTTGGGCGACGTGCAGGCATTCGAGTATATGCTCCAAAATGATTGGTTCGAGAGCGACATTATTCGCATCGGCGCCGAACAGGAAATGTGTCTGGTAGACAACAAAACGCTCAAGCCTGCCTGTATAAACATGGAGGTGCTTGAGCGCATGGGCGACGACAAGCCTTGGTGCGTGACCGAACTGGCCAAGTTCAATCTCGAAAACAACCTCAGCCCCCGCGAATTCACAGGCACTTGCCTGAGTGATATGGAGGCTGAAAACCTGCATTACCTGTCTATTATTCAAAAGGTACTGGACGATTTCGATGCGAGTATCATCCTCTGTGGCATCCTCCCCACCCTGCGCAAGCATGATCTGGAGATGCACAATCTGACTCCCAAAGACCGCTACTTTGCGCTCATGGCAGCCATTCAGAAACACCTGTTGGGCACCTCCTTCGAGTTGCGCGTGGAAGGTGTGGACGAACTTTTGGTAAAACACGACTCCCCGCTTTTGGAAGCTTGCAACACAAGCTTCCAAGTGCATTTGCAGGTGGCCCCGAAGGATTTTGTAAAGATGTACAACATCGCACAAGTGTTGGCCGCGCCCGTGATTGCCGTTTCGGCCAATTCGCCCCTGGTATTTGGTCGCCGCCTTTGGCACGAAACACGCATCGCCCTTTTCCAGCAAAGCCTCGATACACGCACCACTTACGACCACATGCGCGAGCGACTTCCGCGTGTTAATTTTGGTTCTGGCTGGTTGCGAGGCGACATCACAGAAATTTATAAAGAAGACATCAGCCGCTTCCGCGTACTGCTTGCCGGCGCGATCGAGGAGGACTCCATGGCGATGGTGCGGGAAGGGAAAACGCCCAAACTCCGCGCCCTGCAAATCCACAACTCCACTGTATATCGCTGGAACCGACCTTGTTATGGCATTTCGCCCAACGGCAAGCCGCATCTCCGCATCGAAAACCGTGTGATGCCCGCCGGCCCAACCACGGTAGACGAGGTGGCCAATGCCGCTTTTTGGTTGGGATGTATGATTAGTATGGGACAGGAGTATCCCGACATCACGAAGCAGATTGATTTTGCCGATGCACGCGACAACTTTTTGAAGTCAGCCAAATTTGGCATGGACACTACTTTTTCTTGGTTGAAAGACAAAAAAATCCCAGTCAAGGATTTGATTCTCAAAGAATTGCTGCCTTTAGCCAAGGAAGGTTTGAAAATGCAAAAAGTAAAACCATCCGATATTTCCAAATATCTTGACATCATAGAAGCCCGCACCAAAGAGCATAAAACAGGCGCTCGTTGGGCTCTGCGGTCTTTCAGCGCTTTGAAAAAAGAAGTTACCAATGATGAAGCGGTAACCGCTATTACAGCCGCAACTATCAAAAATCAAAAACTTAATAAACCTGTGCATACCTGGAAAGAAGCCACTGCTGCCGATCTCGAGAACTGGCAGCCATCGCATATCAAAGTGGAGGAATTCATGTCCACCGACCTTTTTACGGTACAAAAAGACGATCTCGTGGCACTGGTGGCGGAGATCATGGACTGGCGGCGCATTCGGTATATGCCGGTTGAAAACAGCAAAGGCGAACTGATCGGCCTCATTTCGAGCCGGATGCTGCTCCGCCATT
>JBBQSW010000457.1:0-2479 GCA_038213575.1 Chitinophagales bacterium
GTAATAGAGGTGCTTCCACCCGTGATAGGATTGATTACCCGTGGTGCGCTTACTACTTCATCATCCAGCAGGATGGCGACTTCGCGGTTGCCTGCGTTGGCCGCTTTCGTGGTCATGTCGGCCCAGATTTTTGCGCCGTCATTATTCATTTGCAGGCTCACCTGAATTTCTCCGCTGGTGGGGTCAGGATCAGCACGGGCCATGGTCACGACCGATCCATCCATAGGTGCGTTGTCAGAACCAGAGCGTTTTTTGACCGCGTAGAGCTCGTATTTGCCGTTGAGGCTTTCCGTAACACCTTGAGCATCATCCACCGGTTTGCGGCTCCAACGGAATCCGAGATCGGCTGGGAATTTGGCCTTAATTTCAGGACGGTTTAGGAACGTATCTATTTGGGGCATCTTGTTCTTATCCGCCCAAGCCAACACAGAGCCACCTTGGCCGTTGAGGCTCAGCAACGAAATAAGCGGGCCAGCAACAGAGTCTGTGTTCAATCGGTCCGTAATCACGGCCACTTTTTCCTTTGTGCTGTCAATTTGACCATCAGAGCCTTTGGGATATTCATACACGGTGTCCTTTTCGAACACCTGTCCGCTTACGGCTGCTTTATTGGCCTTCAGAAGGTCGTCAGCACTGGTGAAGCCATTGATAATGCCTTCATCCTGAATGCGGTAGGTTTCCCAAAACTCCAATTTTGCCTGGCTTTGGAGCATTTCGCGAGCACGCGCCGGGTTGTCAATACCGGGCAGTTCTACCTGGATAAGGTCGCGAGCGGCGTCGAGGCTGATGTTGGGCTGCACCACACCGAGTTTGTCAATACGTTGCTTGAGGCGTTTGTAAGTCTCATCCACCGTGCCGTTGGCAAGGGTGCGGATGCTGTTGATCGCGTCAGCGTCGGGGGCATCGAACTTGATGCCGCTGGCTTCGTTGCGGGCAAAAATGGATGCCAGCGAGCGGCCCTCCCCAACTTCTTTCCACGCTTGTGCAAAGAGGGCAATGTAGTCGCCTTGCTGCGTTTTTTGAAGTTCGGTGGCGCGGTCAAGCGCTTTGGCGAAATTTGGATCAGAACTGTTGCCCGAAAGGCTTTTCAAAAAATCCTTCAAGTCCACTTGGAGCAATACGCTCATGCCGCCCTTGAGGTCAAGACCCATGGCCAATTGGCTTTTTTTCAGGTCGGCATAGGTGAATTTTTTGATGAGTGGGATTTCAAAAACCGTCTCCGAAGAGAGCGAATCCAGATACTTGGCATAGCAACCTTGCCAGCCGAGTTGGGTGTTTTTGCCAGAACAATCGTTCGCGTAGGCACGCGCATCGGATTCAATGCTGTTCGTCGGAATAACGAGCAGGTACTGGTACAGGCACACGATAGTGAGTGCTATGAGGAAAAAACGTACTACGCCTTTGCTTTGCATACCTCTTGAAAATGAGTGAGTTATTGAGTGAGCGGGTGTTTTTGAGCTACGGAGGCCGCAAGACCCTTCCGAAAAAAGTCCGCAAATGTATGGAACACGGAGGAAATCAAGGGAGGAGAATGAAAATTCGTCACTTGGGGAGCAATTTCTTCAACTCGCCTACGATGTCTGCGTAGGCCGAATCGGCATTGGCAAAATCGGATACTGCCTTGCCCATAGAGGGCAAAGATTTGAGTTTTTCCAGTCCAGTGCCATCAAAATCGGCTTTTTCGATGCGTATTGGTATCATGCGCCGGCCTTCGCCCAGCGCATCGTACACCACTTCGAACCAATCCTCAGCGTTGAACAGGTTCACCGTAATGAGTACCAACAAATAATCTGCATCGGCAATTTCGGCCTTTGCCTGCGCCACTAAATCGGTGGCGAGCGTCTCGTTCACGTTGTAGAGGCGGATTTTTTTCATCATCTTCAGCACGTTCATGTGCCGATTGAGCATTTTGCAATGCGGCTCATCCTCTGGAGCATAGATAATAACAAACTTGGGCACTGCCGCTACTGGAGCCTGTCCTGAGCTGGGGGACTTAGACTCAAAATCGCTTTCAGAAAGGCCATTCGTCATGTCAAGAATGGCTTTGTTTACATTGGCAGCCACGAGTTTGTGGTCTTCAAATTTGATAAGCCCGTTGTTGTATTCTCGATTTGTCTGGCTCAATCGGCCTTCGAGCAAGATGGTCTGGCTGCGTTTTTCAGAGCCATCGGGCAGGAGGCTTTGCAAGTACTTAAGCGCTTTGAGCGGTTCGGAGACCACCAATGCTTCTAATTCTTTTTTTAGGTCCGAAAGTGGTTTGGATAATGGCATGTGTTGAATGTGGTAAAAGCGTAGAGGGTGTCTCAACAAGTGGTAGCACGGCCTTCAGGCCAATGTCGTTGACTTAAGGAATTTAACCACCACGAAGTGGTTGAATTTGAATAGCCTCCGATGGAATCGGGGGGGAATATAAGCAATGGTAACAACCCCGAATGGGGTTGAATATATTCTAAACGCACATTCAACCCCATTCGGGGTT
>JBBQSW010000458.1:0-2478 GCA_038213575.1 Chitinophagales bacterium
CATTTCTACCAGTCCCCACCAAACCGCGAAGCGACTAAAAAAACGAGTGACGAAACAATTGGTCAATGTTCTTTTCGGATTGTCCCTGTGACTTGACTCTATCTCCTCCAAAAGCGTTGGGAAGGCTTCGAGAGTTTTTGCCCCTTTTTGGTGAGGTGCCATTTGCCCTGTTGTTTGCGGACAATGCCAGCCAGTACAAGCACGATATTGCAGAAATGTATATGCTTAGAGTCCGTCTCCTTATAAAGTTTACTTATGCCCAAATGAATCAATTCATCTTTCAGCGTCGTTTGTTCGTACAACGCTTGTACCACTTTGACGGGGAGAGCAGCAGTGGAGCTGGTCAGTTTAAATGGGTTAGTAGCCTGTACCGTGAGCCGGAGCATATTTTCTGCCAATAGGAAAAAGGGGCATTTGTTTAGCACCGCTGGGTCAAAATCCTTAAATCCGAAAGTCGAGCCGTCAATGAAGGGATCGTACAGCAAAAAGCGCATTTGGTGGGACGAAATGCCGTAGAACTCCGGCCTGGGCGCATTGTTATGTCGGTGCATTTCTTCCTGAAGAATCTTGTTCAGCTCGTCCAGGTCTTTAGGCTGGCGGCCTTGCAGCAATTTGTCCAAGTCAATTTTATTCATGTTAAAGTAGATTTGTTTGCCCAAAAACCTCCTGCAACACCCTCAACGCCGATCCGCGATACTTCGCCACGGCCTGACCAGATGTTTTTTCGGGCAGCAAATAAGGCATTTCCTCCATAATTTTCAACCATTGCACCGATCGAAAGCTCGAAAAATCTTCGCCTATAAACGGCTGCGGATGAGACTGAATAATGCCCACAGCGAGGAGGTATTCTGGAGTGCTGTTCCTGGCCCTATCTTTTGCCGGAACAGCGTTCCGGCTTACACCAAAAACCAGGTCTCCGATTTTCATTCTCCGGGCCCAGCAGCGGAGCTCGCGAAGCAAAACTTCGGAGGATTCGGATTTAAGCCGCTCCATCTTCTCCTCAAACAGTTCCTCGTCCCACATCCGATAAGCCGTCCAAAAGGGGGCGAGGAGATTCACGGCATCGAACGGGATTTGCTGTTCAGAAAAGACCGAGGTCCGATCCATTTTCAGTTTGTCCAATCGAACAAGCCACACATTCGTCCCACGGCTCACTTTTTTGCGCAAATCAGTAATCGGAAACGCCGTTTTTTCAAACAAAGGAAAAGCAGCAAACACTTTTACATCGGCACGGCGCACCTGAAAAATACGTTGAGCATGGGCTTTTTGGCGAATAAATTCTTCGCGATATGCGGCCAAAGTTATCGCTTCATCGGTAAGCAGCAGATTTTCTGCGTTGGAATTATTGGTCCAATTGAAGGACCCCGTGAGCAGCAGTCGGTCATCTAAAATTGCAAATTTGTGGTGCATCAATCCAGCCGCCCGACAAGCCCAGAACTGTCCGCCAGTTCGGATAAACTGCTGAAAATCAAGCCCGCCATCGCGGATGTTCTGGCTGTCATATTCCAGCAGAAGTTCTACACGAACTCCTGCTCGGAGGCGTTCAAGCAAGGTTTCAAAAACGTCTTTGTGAGAAAACCAGCAGACAGCGACACTGATGTTGTGTGTTGCTTTGGAGAGGTGATGGCAAAGGAGTTGGGGCAGGTTTTGAAAATAGGCAGCATTCATTGATTGTTGGCAAGTTTTAGACAAATATAAAACAATTCGTCTTGACTTAGCCAATCTTTTTTCATCGCGCCCCGCCAACCATCACCGCAAAAACTTCACCGAGTACCCCTCCCCTTTAGCCGCCAAATACTGCGCAGTTGTATCCCTCACCGTCTGCTCCATTGTCAAGTATTCAAACCCAAAAACCGAGCGAGATTTTTCATTCCCGTATGTGTAGTACGTCACGCTGGCGCGAGCGCTTTCCTTGGTGGCAAGCGGTGTAGTGCCGAGGATTTTTTCTTTCAACCATTCTACACGCCAGGCTACTTCGGCCAAAAATGGCCCGACGGTGATGGGCGGCGGTGGAACCCCTAATGCTTTGGCAATCATGCCAAAAAACTGTTGGTGGGAGAGGTTTTCGCTGTTCAAAATATATCGTTCGCCGGAAATATCGCTTTCCAAAAGAAGCACCATAAATCGCACCACATCGCGGATGTCCACAAAGCCGGAGCCTCCGCTGGGACAGAATTTGAGCCCCTCGTCAATCTTTTTGAAAAAGCCAGCCATGCCTTCGTCCCAGCCTTGGCTCCCAACAATCACTGAAGGGCTGACAATGGCAGCAGAAAGCCCTTCGGCAATACCGCGTTGCACCTCCATTTCAGCGCCGTACTTGCTGAGCGCGTAGCGGCTATTGGCCTTACTTTCTACCCATTTGCAATTTTCATCCAAATGTGGGCGGTTGGCAGTACGCCCCAATGCAGCGATACTGCTCACATGTATCAATTTTTTTACGCCAAAATCCAGACAGAGATTGACGATGTTTTTCGTACC
>JBBQSW010000459.1:0-2357 GCA_038213575.1 Chitinophagales bacterium
CATAACGAACGTGAGTTTGTCTGGAATGTCCTGCCCTTCGGGTTCGTGTTTTCAACATTCCGACAATGTCGTGGATTTGAATATCAATGTGACCACTCCTTTTACGGTAAACAACAACGCCAGGATTGAAGTAACCTTTAGCGGAAACGCTGGATGTATAATGGATGTGACCGTCCGCAAAATGGTAATCAGCCGCACGGTGGGCAATGCATGCCTGCCAGACATTACCATTGACCCTAGCCCATTAACAGCGTGTATCCCAGAAGACAATTTTATCCAAGGGAATATTGCCACCGAATTAGGTTGTTGGGTTGAAGAAGTAGATATGAAAATTACTTCCAGTTTGGCACCCACTACCTGCAACCGAAGTTTTATGACGGGAGGTTTAAATGGCGGTTTTTGTGCGCCATACACCAGTTCATGCCTTTGTGACTTGACTACCGCTGGGGAATATAAGGTCGCACCAGAAAAAGATGACAATCCATTGAATGGCGTCACGACCTACGATCTTGTGCTGATTAGCAAGCATATTTTGGCCTTGGATACGCTGAACTCCCCGTACAAAATGGTTGCGGCGGATATAAATAAATCTGGCTCTATTACCTCATTCGACATTGTAGAGGCGCGCAAATTGATATTGGGCACTTACACGGAGTATCCAGACAATACTTCATGGCGTTTTGTGGACAAAGATTATACTTTCCCAACACCCAACCCATTCAGTGCTGCTTTTCCGGAAAATATCATTTTATCCACTTTTCCCGATGAAGCCGTGGATTTTGTGGGGATAAAAATAGGGGACGTAAACAATTCGGTGGTGCTCGATTGTGACTCTTGTGACGCCCCTCAAAGACCGGGAGGGATGTACCTTCTTAACATACCGAAAAAAAGGGGCTTGCTGGCCGGAGAGGTTTATACCATGCCGATAAGAGCAGGTGGTGACGTTCCCCTCGTTGCCTGGCAATCGGCTTTCCGCTTTGACCCGGCATACCTGGAGCTGATTGGCCCGTCTCTGGGTGATGTGCCGGATATTTCTGCCGATAACTTTAACTTGAATCAGGCCCACGAGGGCCTCATACGCGCCCTTTGGTTTGCTGAGCCTGACGCCTGGGAAGAAAACGCCATCCATCCCGGACAGTCGCTTTTCAAGCTGAGCTTCCGGGTAAAGCAGGATTTGCCGGAGAACGAAGCACCCATTCGTTTGGCCGAAGCGGTGATGCCGAATCTAGCCTGGACTAAGGAAGGTGGGACTTTGGCACTGCAAACCGCTGTAAGCAGCTCCAGAGCGGAGGACACAGAACCTTCCGAAATGCCACTTTGGGTACGCTGCCGTCCGAACCCCAGCATGGGGGCCGTGACTTTCGATATTGTTGCCTTGCCACAAACCCGACGCGCCCAACTCAATGTTTTTGATGCTTTTGGCAGAAGGGTCTGGCACCGGGACTTGGGTACTGAGACGGGTCCGGTCCAGATAGCGGTGCCCGAAGCGGCTGCGTGGCCGGTTGGCGTGTATCAGTGGGAGTTGCGCATGGACCAACAGAAATCAACCGGCATGTTTGTGCGGCAATAATACCGAAGGTATGGTTCGTTTTTCGCTCGTCCTGTGGGAGATTTTCCACAGGACGAGCCTTTGTTTCTTTTCAAAATCACCCGCTCATGATAAAATATTTTCTCCTTTACATAGCCCTGTTTGGGCAGCTTGCCTTGATTGCGCAAACGCGCTACCACGTTGACCAAAATGCCACAGGCGTGAACAATGGCCAGTCCTGGCAAAACGCCTATACCGACCTGCAATCCGCTTTACAAACCGCACAAGCAGGTGATGAAATCTGGGTGGCCCAAGGCAGCTATTACCCTACGGCTGGCACCGACCAAAGCCTATCTTTTGAGCCACCAAGCGGGGTAAAGTTGTATGGTGGTTTTGCCGGAACCGAAACCGATTTGGTCCAACGGGATTGGGAGTCAAACCTGACGATATTAAGTGGGGACATAGGCATTGTTGGCGATAGTTTGGACAATTCCTACACCATTTTGTATCTGGACAATCCCGACAGCCTCACGGTGATAGATGGCCTGATTTTTCGGTATGGAAATGCGGGCTACCCAACCAACGACCAAGTACACACGACTCGGTTTAGAAGTGGCGGGGCGATGTATATCCAATCAGACTGGGAGTCTTATGCCACCATCCGAAACTGCCGTTTTGAGCACAATTCAGCACGCAGTCACGGTGGGGCGGTGTATGTGAACGGAGCGGGCAGTTTTGACACCGCGCCCACTTTTCAAGATTGCATTTTTGCATACAATACCGCCCTGACCGATGGCGGCGCGGTAGCAAGAATAGGCAATAGCAACCT
>JBBQSW010000460.1:0-2335 GCA_038213575.1 Chitinophagales bacterium
ACACAAACCAATCTGCTCCCCAATTTCGAGGAAAAGCTCCACCGCATCGCCGATATCACGAGCAAACAAGGAGATGTCTGTCTTTTTGGTGGCGTGCCCACTTGGCTCATCGTGCTGTTTCGCATGATTTTAGAAAAGACAGGCAAGCAAAATATGCTCGAAGTTTGGCCTCATCTTCAAGCCTACATGCATGGTGGCGTTGGCTTTGACCCCTATCGTGCCACGTTCCAAGAGCTCATACCAAGCAGTGATTTTGCCTACCAGGAAGTCTACAACGCCTCAGAAGGGTTCTTCGGGGTGCAATGCGATCTTGGCCAAAACGATCTGCTCTTGTTGGTTGACAATGGCGTTTTTTATGAATTTGTCCCGACAAGCGAATGGGAGAAAGAGCATCCCAAAACGGTGCTCCTGCCCGATGTGAAAATCGGTGAAAATTATGCCGTGATGATTTCGGCCAATAACGGCTTGTTCCGATATAAACTGGGCGACACTCTTATGTTCACGCGCCGATACCCTTTCTGCTTTCAAATCACGGGGCGCACTAAGCAGTTTATCAATGCGTTTGGCGAAGAAGTAATGGTAGGGGACGCAGATAAAGCCCTTGCCGAAACTTGCCGTCAATTGAATGCCGCCGTGACCGAATACACCGCCGCTCCAGTCTATTTTTCTGCTGAGAAAAAGCGGGGGGGGCACGAATGGGTGGTAGAATTCGATAAAGAACCTGCTGACTTAGAGCGTTTTAACCAAGTGCTCGATGAATCGCTTCAACGTATCAACTCCGACTACGAAGCTAAACGATACAAAGGCATGGCCCTGGATCGTCTATTGGTCAATGCGGTTCCAAAAGGAACTTTCATCCGTTGGATGCGGGCGAGGGGCAAATTCGGCAACCAAAACAAAGTGCCGCGACTAGCCAATCACCGGCAGTTTGTAGAAGAGCTGATGCGGTTTGCCTCTGAGGGCGAACGCGCTGCTTTTTAACCCTCCATTTGCCATTTGCGGACATCTTTGCTGATATGCCCTATCCCTTTGCAGGGTCTGCTTTTACCTTTAAGACTGCTACAATCAATTTTTCCATGAAAAAACTACTCTTACTCGCACTTCTCCTCTCCCCGCTTTTCCTTTTTGCCCAACCGAAAATACAACTCGTCAACTTCGCGAGCGGATTTGACTTACCTGTAGACATCACCCATTGCGGCGACAGCCGAATTTTTGTGGTGGAACGCGAAGGGCTTATCTGGGTGCTTGACAGCCTCGGAAACCGACTTGACACCTTCTTGAACATTGACCCTCGCGTGAATTCTGGGCAAAACGAACAGGGTTTGCTTGGTTTGGCTTTCGATCCAAATTATGCTGTTAACGGCTATTTTTACGTCAATTATACCAAAAACAGCACTGGTGACACCCGCGTAGCGCGCTTCGCAGTCAAAGCAAACAACCCGAACGAGGCCGATCCCAACTCTGAGCTGAAAATAATAGAACAGGCCCAGCCCTACTGGAACCACAACGGCGGCTGCCTGCAATTCGGTCCGGATGGACACCTTTATATAAGCCTGGGGGATGGCGGCAGTGGTGGTGACCCACAAAATTATGGCCAAAACAAAAAGACCTTCCTAGGCAAAATCCTCCGCCTAGACGTGCGCAACAGCAATGCATCCCAGCCCTATTCGGTACCTGCTGACAACCCATTTGTTGGAAACGCGGATTATTTTCCAGAAATCTGGTCTACTGGTTGGCGCAACCCCTGGCGTTTTTCCTTTGACCGCCAAACAGGCGATATGTGGATTGCCGATGTGGGCCAAAACTTGTGGGAAGAACTTGATTTTGAACCGGCCAACACGCCTGGTCGGAATTATGGCTGGCGTTGTTATGAAGGAACGCACAACTTTAATACAAACGGATGTCAGCCCCTGAGCGCATACATTAGCCCGTTTTTTGAATATTCGCACAGCGGCGCCAACGGTTGCTCGGTCACTGGAGGCTTCATTTATCGCGGCAGCAAGTACCTCGATCTTTACGGATGTTACCTTTTTGCCGACTATTGCAGCGGTCGCTGGTGGTACACAAAACGGAACGCTGACGGCACTTTTACGACGAATATTTTGGCCAATTTGGGTGGTTATGAGTTCAGTACATTTGGAGAAGGCCATGATGGCGAATTGTATGTCGCACTGCTTTCATCTGGTAAAGTGCAGAAAGTGAAAGAATTGTGTTCGCCCTTTCAGGTTCAAGGCTTGGCCAGCCCTGTGGTTTGTGTTGATTCTATGGCTGGTGAGATTATTCTTGAAACGACGGGAGCGACCGGGACGGTGAGCTACATCTGGTCGAACGGAGC
>JBBQSW010000461.1:0-2303 GCA_038213575.1 Chitinophagales bacterium
AGGATTGGCCCCAATAGTATTATCGTTGAGCGTATCAGAGTTGTAAGCAAATACCATTTCTCGCTGCTCCTCATTCACACAACCCAGGTAGTCATCATCGGGATTCCCGATATCAAAATCAGCATAAATGCCCCAATGCAAACTGTCTAAACGATCTATACCGCTATTGTAATAGCGTCCAAATTCAAAAAAAATCGTATTTTTTAAAAAGTCCTGACCTTGGCATCCTAAGGTAAATGCAAAAAGATATGCATCCAAGTCAGTGGTGGCACCCTGGGTAAGATTGTTTTCTCCATTGTCAAAAAATGGAGAAAATACAAACTCCCATGGAGATAAAGGTAAGCTCCCCAAGTATGGACCTGCCGGGTAATCCCCTTTTTCGGGGTCATATTTACCATTCCCACCAAAGTCATAAAAAGGCGGACGATTAGGAGAGAACATTGAGTCTATGGCAAATCCATTGTAATCTATTGAAAAAGAATTTCCCCGCGCTGGCCAGGCAAATATTTCAGGGATGGGATTGTCAATGATTCCATTGTCTTCATAATCCTTGATATGAGCGGCGATCTGTTCAATCGTCACCTTCCATACCTTGCCCGAATTGGGAACCCCACGAAATCCTCCTTGCCAATCAGAAACGAGTGGGTCGTCCATTTCACAAGCCAGTTTAAGGTTGTTCCCAGGGTCAATTCCGCCCACCCAAGGTGTGAGATGGCTGAGTAGATTTTTTGCCGGCTGACCGGGAATTCCACTTTCCAATAAAAATCCACCTTCTGAATCAGGATGAATGCCCGTCGGAGTGATCCGAGCCCTAACTTTGCCAGTGCCTATCCAGGCATGGTCTGTTTGTGCAAACAAAGAAGCAGTGAGAACAACAGATAACAGCGTGATGAAGGAGATTTTGTAGCTCATGGTACTTATTTTTCGAAAAATTATGGCTGCAAGTTGAGCCCAATTTGACTTTCATAAAAAACTGTTTTTTCTATAAGTCAGGTTTCTGAGACCTGTTTTTTACCCCGATTTTGTCACAAATAACCGCATCCCTAATCTAAACAACTCAACATAAATATGTCCTCTATTCTCATACGCAACGCCCGCCTGGTCAACCGAGGCCAAATCCGGGAAGCCGATATACTCGTTAAGTCCGGGCGCATCGCCAAAATCGAAGCCTCCATCAGTGGTTCTGCCGACGTTGAAATAGATGCAAAAGGCCAGCACCTCATCCCCGGCATCATTGACGACCAAGTGCATTTCCGCGAGCCGGGGCTTACGCACAAGGCCAACATCGCGACCGAAAGCCGGGCTGCCGTGGCCGGCGGCACCACCTCCTTCATGGAAATGCCGAACGTGAATCCGCCGAGTGTGACGCAGGAGTTGTTAGAAGAGAAATACCAGATCGCGGCCCGAAACTCGCTGGCGAATTATTCTTTTTACATGGGCACTACGAACGACAATCTTGAAGAGGTGTTGCGAACCGACGCTCGACGGGTTTGCGGTATCAAGATTTTTATGGGCAGCAGCACCGGGAATATGTTGGTGGATTCGCCCAGCACTTTGGAGCGCGTTTTTGCCAAATCGCCGATGCTCATTGCCACGCATTGTGAGGACGAAGCGACGGTGCGCGACAACCTTGAACGGTACAAAGCCCTTCATGGCGATACGATGTCTGCTGCGTTTCATCCGCTTATCCGAAATGAAAAAGCCTGCTATTTGTCCTCCTCCATGGCCGTGGATTTGGCCAAACGACACGGCACACGACTGCACATATTACACATCAGCACGAAAAACGAACTCGCGTTGTTTCGCAATGATATTCCGCTGAAAGACAAGAAGATAACCGCCGAAGTCTGCGTTCACCACCTGCATTTTTCCGATCACGATTACGCTTCGCTTGGCAACCAAATCAAGTGCAACCCGGCCATCAAAAGCACCGAAAACCGGGACGCCCTTTTCCCGGCCCTGCTTGACGACCGATTGGATGTAATCGCTACCGACCACGCCCCGCACACCTGGGATGAAAAGTCGCAACCGTATTTGCAGGCGCCTGCCGGATTGCCGCTGGTGCAGCATTCGCTAAATGTGATGCTCGGTTTTTACCACGAAGGGCGTATTTCGATGGAGCGGATGGTTGAGAAAATGTGCCATGCCCCGGCCACCTTGTTCCGGGTGGAGGAGCGCGGTTTTCTGGACGAAGGATTTTGGGCCGATATGGCGCTGGTGGATATTGACCAAGAATGGACGGTACAGCCGGACAATGTTTTTTACAAGTGTGGCTGGTCGCCGTTTATGGGCAAAACGTTCCG
>JBBQSW010000462.1:0-2296 GCA_038213575.1 Chitinophagales bacterium
GACCAATGTCCAATGTCCAATGTCCAATGTCCAAAATCAAAAAAACATGAAATCCATTCAACGACTATCCCTGCTTGTTTTTTCGAGCCTTTTTTTGTTCTCGCAAACTGCTTGTGTCCATTATCAGCGGTATTCGATGTCGAAATCGAGGTTGCAAAAAATCAATCCAGAGGGACTTTCAGTTTACGTTTTGGATGCAGCCCACCCGCTCACCCGAGGCTGGTACTTGTCTGAACCAAAATTTGAAAAAAATAGCGTCAGCGGGTTTATTATCCGAATGGCGGAGGTTGAAACACTGGAGGCTTCCATGCTCCGCGACCGATCGGATGCTCAGCAAAGCAAAAATGACATCCTGCTCTATGCCAAACCACAGTTTGCGATGAGCCTGCCCGACACGGCTACGCTGATTATCCAAAATGCACAGTTGGAGAAAATAGAAGTGTGCGAACTAAACCATGTGCGCACCATCGGTATGCCTTTAATGGGCTGCACGGGAGTACTGTTGTTGGTTTATCTAATCTCGGGGGGAGTGGAATAGGCGTGATGAGAGTTCACCATGTTTGGTTTTGGTTCCAAAAAGAAGTGTCACCGAAGAAGTTGTTGTCTTGCGTTCTTCGTTGGGCTTCCTCCGCTGCTTCTGTTGCGCGTTGGGTCTTGGTCTTTTCAAAAATATCTTGCGGCAAAAAGATGATTTTTTCCTCGTTTTCCTCATTGGCGAATGGGTTTTCAGATTCTTTCGCTTCTTCATCTTCCAGTTCGCCTTTAAAAAGGAAGGCCGCAAATATCCCCGCCAAACTTCCAATCAAGTGACTTTCCCAGGAAATACCTTCTTGATCGGGCAATACCCCCAGGAACATACTGCTGTACAGCAGCATCACGATGGCTGCAAGAATGATGGAGCGCAGGCTGCGCCGGAAAATTCCGTTCCAAAACATGAACGATACCAGTCCATAAATGACTCCGCTCGCCCCAATATGCGACACGGGCCGTGCGAACAGCCATACCGCCGCGCCCGTTAGAAAATAGATGAGCCAAAACGCCCTCATCGCAACTTTCCGATAAAAATAGATCGAGATGAATGTAAGCACAAACAGCGGCACCGTATTGGAAATCAAATGTTTCAAACTCCCGTGAATCAACGGCGCCGTTACGATACCGCGTAAACCCCATGCCCTGCGCGACATGATACCGTAGGCACCAGGATCAAATTCATTGGTCACTTGCCACAGATACACGAGCCAAAGAATGGCAACCGCCACGCAGGGAAAGCGCAGGCTTTCCAGCAGATGTTTCCGGGTAAGGTGAAAACTGTCGGTTTCGCTGTCTAGCATTGAATTCACGGGAGCGGGAGCGATGGAGTGAGAAAGTGATGGGGCGTTTTGGAAGCGGGTTTTTTAATGGCAAGACAGACCCCCAGACCAAAAGCGGGAAGACCTGCACCGGTTTCCATCGAAGGGCTTAGCCGGAGACTGAGGTCGTCGCTCACGTCGAAGCGGGCGAGGTGTGCATCCACAAAGGCATCGGTGACGGCCAGCAGATAAGTGACGCCGAGTGCGAGATACCATTTCTCGGTGTAGCCTCGATAGGTGTCTCGATAAACTTTAGTTCGTGTAGCGTCAAAAGTGTTGTAGGGCGATTCTGTGGGGTTGGTATTGGGGTCGTCGTCCACTAGGATTTTGTAGTTGTCGCGAAGTTCACGATAGGTTTTCTGTGTGTCAAAGGTGAAGTAACCAATCCCGCCCAGTGCGCCCCACACGAGGGGGATTTTCCACCATTTTTTGTTGTAAGCTTGTCCTGCTCCTGGCAAAACAAACGAAAGTAGGGCTGCCGTGCGTGGGTTAGGGTAGCCTTTAGAGAAAACGCGGTATGCAACTCCTTTCTTTTTTGCTTTAAAGACCAAGGTGTCAGAAGCCATTTTTTGATCTTTGTTAAACGAGTCCCGCTTAATCGGAAAGTACGAAGGAGGCGAAATTGAATCCGCGCCTACAACTTGCAGGGAATCTGGCTTTTGGGCAGAAATTTGAAAGCAGATCAATGCCGCAAGGGAAGTAAAAAGTAGTCGCATAATCATCGTTGGCCCGCTTCGCCTCCCTTTGCCAAGACTTGACGGACAGAAAGGCTATGGCGGGTAAAAAGCAAAAGTAACGCGCCAGCGCAAAAAACGTTGCGGCGAACGAGACATAAGCCTCGTCCGCCGCAAAATTTACTCGTTCATATAGAAGGGACTAGTGGCAGGGGCACGAAGTTTTTGATAGTTTGTTCGACTCTTTTGAACTGATACTTTGTTGCGCCTCAG
>JBBQSW010000463.1:0-2217 GCA_038213575.1 Chitinophagales bacterium
CATCAGTGGGAGATTCGGTACAATGACCCAAATTTGCAGGACGATGAAGTGCTGTTGTTTGGGGACGAACAGCCGAAAGAGAGCAAGGTTACAGCTGGCATTGACAATTTTTTCCGGCACTTGATTTTTAACGGAGAGTTCCTGCTCGGGAAAAAAGAAGGGTTCCGGCTCCGACTAGGCTACAACCACCTGCTGAAACGCGAACTGACCGTAAGTAACTACCGCAGCTTGGCAGGCTTCTCTGGAGGCGTGGGAATCAAAATCAGTAGATTCCGGGTAGATTTTGGTTATGGCGCTTACCACCTTGCGGGCGGTGTGGCACACTTGGGCATCGGCACGAATTTGAGAGAATTTTTCTAGTGCTGGCTAGGAGGCCTTTGTGGGGCAACGGAGAAAACTCAAAACAGTTTTTAGGTACCGAGAAATATTCCAGGATTTTCTTTTTTCCATTCCTCAAAACGATCGCCCGGCAGAAAGGAGATTATCTGCCCAAAACGCCCAGGTGCTCGTAGGTACAGATTCACAATTCGTCGGCCTAAGCGTCTTTTTTGCTCTGTTTTTTCCAAATCGCCCCAAGGATAACGCACGGTGATCCAATAATTTGTAACAAAAAAATGGGTCGCGCTGGCGTCCACACGTTTCAAGCGCCAAAGGGTGCGACTTACGAGAAACAGCCAACCAAGCCACAGAACAAGCAGAGATAATTGTCCCCAAAGGAGCGGAAAGGGGAGGTATAAATCTTCTTCTGGAATGAGCAAGAAACTGAGTAGCAAGCCACCTAAGAATACAGTGCCAAAGATGGGCACGAATACCCGCCAGTACAAAGTGGAATTGGTGGATAGGCATTCAGTGTTATCTGCCGCGGTCTGCTGTTGATTTTCGGAATCAGACTCGTGGGGTAAATGATTTTGATTTTCCATAAAAAATTGTGCCGCGTCTCGCAATGGCGAGACGCGGCACAAAAGTACATCGTTCGATCACAGGGCGGTCTTATTTCCTCAAGGGTTGTTACAAACAGATCGGCCAGCATTTACGCATTTCAATACATTCAGCAAGTGCATGGCATGCTCTGGCACTAAGAGGTTAACGTTGACATTGCCCAGGGTTAAGTCTGTGACGCGCAGCAGTTCATTCACCGTGGCATTATCACCACCACCCAGGGCTTGCCGCACGATGAAGTGCATTGTGCAAGGGGGGCTTTGCGCATCAAGTATTTGTTTCACCTTTCTCGTGCCAAGTGAAGGGTTCAGACGCACCAAAATTTTCAATTTCATGGCTTCACCGAGCAATGGATTAACAATTTGCCCCGTGTTTCGGTCAAGAGGATTGGTCATCAACTTACAATCTGCTCCAGCCACGGCGTCGTCAAATTTTAGAGCCGTTGGCACAACACCCACATAAGGAAGCCATTTAACTACACAGGCTCCTTTGCCGGGAGGAAGTGTGACGGTAGCGGCGGTTTGACCCCACACCAGCGGACCTGCTTCGAGGGCTTTTTCGATCAGCGGTGTCACGTCTTTGGTAATGACTTGAACGCATTTGCTAAAGTTGCCACAGTCGTCCGTAGCCGTCCAGTGGCGTTCTGTAATGCAAAACCAGTCGCAGTCGCCAGAAATATGGATACTAGACCAGACCATGGATACATCAGTGTCACAGTTGTCGGTAGCAGTGGCTTTACCGGTTTTGGCTACGGAAGTATCGCATTCTACGGTGATATTGGCCGGGCATTGGATGACGGGTGGTTTTTTGTCTTCGACCGAAATGGTCTGAAGACATTGATTCATGTTGCCGTTCGCATCCACAACGGTCCATGTGCGCTCAATCTTAAACTCATTGAGGCAAGCGCCATCTATGCGCAAGTCGGCATTATTTACAGTTGCGACGGCACAATTGTCTGAAGTGATTGGGGTGCCAGTGTTGGCAGGCAATGAGGATTCCTCACAACTGATAAGTTTGTTGGCGGGGCAAGTGATTTTCGGTGCTTCCAAGTCAAGCACTGTGATTTTGAACGAACATGTGGACTCGTTGCCCACATTGTCCTTTGCCTTACAATTTACGGTGGTTTGACCTACATTGAAAAAGCTGCCCGAAGGAGGTATACAACTTGCCGTAGCGTTGGGGCAGTTGTCGTTTACCTGCGTATTGAAGGTCACAATACTTCCACATTTTCCTAGGTCATTGACCACTTTAACAGGTAGCGAGCAAGTGAGCGTTGGG
>JBBQSW010000464.1:0-2208 GCA_038213575.1 Chitinophagales bacterium
AGCGGATTCGACGGTCATTGAATAGGTTACTTCGTTCGTAGGCAATTTTGCATGTGGCGAAAACTTCCGGCTCGATGGTGCCATCCACTGCGAAGTAAAGGTGGACAAACGTTTCGTTATGGGCGACGGTAGTTATGTACAGGGCAATATCGTAGCCCTCAATGCTGCGATCAAAGGCAAAATCAAAGGCGACATTCATGTAAAAGAAGCCCTGCATTTAATGGATTCAGCCGTTATAGAAGGCAATATCACCGCCAAAACAATGGTGGTGGACGAAGGTGCCCGTTACAATGGCGCTTGTCGCATCGGCGCAGCGGCGGCGGCGTCCACGCCGATAGCATCAGCAGTCGTGGCTGAGAAAAACTAAGTCCTGAAAAAACAACACGTGCCCACATCCAACAAAAGGCCGGAAATTTGAAACGGTTGCGCATCTTTGCCTCCGGTTTCAAATTTCCGGCCTTCTATTTTTAATGCCCGTTTTTTCCTTTCAATCCGAATCATTGAACCCTTCACTGGCGGCTTCCAGCGCATTGCGCATGGTTGTCGGCTGCCATGGCGTTTCACTTTTGATAAAAAACGACCACAATTTACTGGCATTGAAATCTTGGCAAATCCCTGGGACGAACCAAGGCTTTCAAGCGGTTGAGTCAGCATTGCGCGAGGTGTTTGGCTCGGAAAGGTTGCTTGATTTTCAATTTGGATCCAAGATGTGTGCGCTTTCTTGTCCTGCTTCAACGTTGGTGCCCCGCCGCCTTTTTGACCCGAAAAATCTGGAACAATACTTCAAATTGCTGTTGCGAGAAAGCTCAGAGTATACTTATGGTTTTGAAAAACTGGAAGCATTCGATTGCTATCTTGTTTGGGCAGCAGAATCCGGTTTGTTAGCGCTTTGCGGGCATTATTTTTCAAGCCAAAATATCCGACATCTGGCAGCGCCCCTCTTGCAGTCCTATCATGGATTGGCACCCGCGGAAGGATATGCAATATTTGCCAATCTACTCGGTCAAAAGGTTCAAATAGCAGTCTTTGAGCGTCGGAACTTAGTGTTTTTTAACACATTCGATTTTTGGAAACCAAATGATTTGCTCTATTTTATACTGCTTGCGTACAAACAATTCGACCTGAATCCATTGGACATCCCGCTCACCCTGAGCGGGACCTTGATTGAAGATTCCGAAATCTTTAGGTTGTTGCTCCGCTACATTCGACCCATGCGCTTTCCGCCCTTGCCAGAGGGCTTTCAATTGCCTGCTGAAGCCAAGAGTCTGCCAGGTCACTATTGGTTTGACCTTGCAGCGGTGTAAACTTGTTTCTTTTAACCGTGTTAACGATTGCCTGGAACAGTCTTCCGGGGTACAGATATGAGAATAATTGGAGGAAAATTTCGAGGCCGGCGATTTGACCCGCCCGCCGATAAGTGGCCGACTCGCCCCACCATGGATCAAGCTAAAGAAGCACTTTTTAATATCCTGAACAACGTCATGGATTTTGAAGATGCTCGTGTGCTTGACCTTTTTGGCGGTACCGGAAGCCACTCTTACGAGTTCATTTCTCGTGGCTGTGAAGATGTGACGTATGTGGACAAATTTCCCGAAGCCGTCCGCTTTGTGCGACAAACTGCCCAAAAACTCGGTATCGAAACCCAACTCAAAATCTTTCAGATGGACGTGTTCCGTTTTGTCGAAAACGCTACCGGACAATGGGACTATATTTTTGCTGGGCCACCTTATACGCTGCCGACGATAGATACCTTACCTGACCTGATTTTGACAAAAAACCTGCTTTTGCCCGATGGACTTTTCGTAATGGAGCACAACCCACATCATGATTTCTCAAGCCATCCCAACCTTTCGGACGTGCGGAATTACGGCAAGACAATTTTCAGCTTTTTCAAGCCTACACCGTTGGAGCCGCTTACTGACACTTCAGCCTGATGTTCTCCGTTTTTATTTCGTTGCTTTCGTGACCAGCCCGATCGCGAATTTTGATGTAATAGAAAAAAGTGTCAAACGCTATTTGTGTTACATCATCGCATGCGAACTTGATTCCCTCCTTTGGAGAAATATAAATGCAGCAGGTGGTCGGTAACTTTACGGTGATTTCTCCAGAAATTCCATTTCCCGCGCCCTGCGGTTCTACATAAGGTAGTTGCAAAGGCGGCTTGGAAAAAGAATCCCGGGAGTCGCGAATAAATACACTAGCGGTTGG
>JBBQSW010000465.1:0-2157 GCA_038213575.1 Chitinophagales bacterium
CATCGGCGTGACAGGGGTAGGGGCCACCACCGCCCAGCTCATCCTTTCCTCCATGACTGTGGATGAGGTGCGGGCTGCTGTCATTGGAGAACAAGTCCATGTGCTTCAAAAAGTAAAAGGAATTGGCGCTAAAACAGCCAAGCAGATCATACTGGACCTCAAAAGCAAACTCACCAAAGAGACCCCCGACGCACCCTCACTCCTGCCCTCCATGGTGGACAACACCGTGCGGGAGGAAGCACTCTCTGCGCTCATGTCACTGGGTTTCAACCGAATAGCTGTGCAAAAAGCCCTGAATACAGTGATTCGAGACCATCCAAATGTTGCAAAAGTGGAGGATTTGATCAAATTTGCGCTGAAGGCCTTGGCGTAGGGCGAAATAAATTTCGCACTACCTGACCGAATCATCCGTAGCCGCCTCGCCAAAATCATTGACGAGCAGGAGCACCACGCGGCGGTTCCATTTTCTGTTTTCGGGGGCATCCGTCTTGTCATCGCCTTCGTCTTTGTTTGCCAGTTTGGGGTTGCCTTCGCCAAAGACCTCCATCAGCATACGGTCTACACGGATTCCTTTGTACACCAAATGGTTACGAGCCGAGCGGGAGCGGTTGGCAGAAAGCCGCAGGTTGGCTTCCTTGCTCCCAATTCCATCGGTGAATCCGTGGATCTTGAGTTTTAGGGCAGGGTTGTCGCGCAATTGCTCATAAAAACGGTTGAGCACCGTCTTCGCATCGGGTGTGAGGCTGTAACGCCCAAATTCAAAATAGATCGTATTGGTGGTTTCTTGGCGCTGTGGGTCTTTCACATATACTGTGCCGTTGCGAAAATAGGGGCAGCCCGCGCCACAGAGTACCCGTTGTTCTTCCAAATCAATGATAAGTGCGTAAGGGAAGCCTTTAGAAGCTATTTGTTTACGGACTATTTCTGCTTCGTCCCGCGTTTTGTAAGCCCCAGCGAAATAGCGATAAAGGCCGAGTTGGTCGGTAGTCTCTATGTAGTTTTCGATGCCGCGCTCTTGGAAAAACGCGGGTTTCATGCGCTCCCCGTAGGCGGCTATTTGAACTCGAAAATCTTGCGCAACTAATGGATGGTCACAAACAAAAAAAGCCGCTAGGAATATTATGGCAACGGGAAATCGAGTCATGGGTAAAGTTTTTGCGGTGAAAAACGTTGCAAAAATAGCGCACATTCGATGCCCAGACGCAATGTAATGTGGAGGGGCAATGAAAAATGCCCAGTCGGGACGGAGTTTTGGCGAAATGGTCACCAAAAATGCTGTATTTCAGTTTATGGACCGGGTGACTTGAAGTCGCCCGGTCCATAAACCGAAATACAGCATTCCCGAATTATTCACAACCAACGCACCAATCCAAAATCCTGACGATGCGGCAACAAAGCATGCTTCGGAAAAAGCCGGAAGCCATATTCGAACACACCCGCAGTCCGTGGCACGAACGAACAGGCAAAAACCACTTCTCCTCCTTTATTATTTTTCAATTCCATTTCCTGCACAAAAAGGAATTCAAGTTCCTTTTCTGACTGGCGTTTGTAAAAAACCACTTCTACGCCTACATCCTCGGCGCTCAAACCTTGGAGATTCAGCGTGGCGGTCGCTTCAAACTTTTCGCCCAAGGGCAATGAGCGGTTGAAGGTGTCTGGAGCTTGTAAGTCAAGCAGTTCGATAGATTCCCAGCTGCGGCGGACCCTGGTTTTCCAGGCTGCCAATGCACGCGCAAGTGCATAGTCTTTTTGCTTGAGCTGCTCGCTGCCTTTTGCTAGTTTGGAATAGAACCGGGTTTGGTAATCGTGGAGCATCCGCCCCATCACGAACTCCGGCGCGATCTCTGCGATGGTGTTTTTGATGTGGCTCACCCAACGCGCTGAAACACCATTTTTGTCCTGTTCGTAGTAGCTCGGTACGATGTCATTCTCTAGCAGGTTGTAAATCGTTTCTGCGTCAAGCTCGTTTTGTCGTGCGGGTTGGTCTGGGTAAGTGTCTTTTTCGGGCAAGGCCCAGCCAGCGCCGGGGCGATACCCTTCGCACCACCAGCCGTCGAGCACGGAAAAGTTCATCACGCCATTCATCACGGCCTTCATGCCCGAGGTGCCAGAGGCTTCTTTAGGGCGGGTGGGGTTGTTGAGCCACACGTCCACCCC
>JBBQSW010000466.1:0-2095 GCA_038213575.1 Chitinophagales bacterium
CTCAAACTTCAAAAGCTGCTAACGGGCTGTGACAGTATCATCACGCAAGAATTGAGGGTAGTACCGCCCAAAACCCAGGGGATTACCCGGGTCTATTGCCCAGGGGATTCTGTGGAAGTTTTCCCAGGGGAATATTATAGCACGCCCGGGGAGGTTTGCAAAACCTATACTACCAGCACCGGCTGTGACAGTATGTACTGCGTAATGGTGAGCCAAGCAGCCAACCCACAAGTCCCGGAGCAAGATTCGGCGCTTGTAATTGCTCTCGGCGAGGAAGTGGTGATTGAAACCCCCGACGATTATGCCGAATACGAATGGACCCCTTCGGGCGATTTAAATTGTTCTGATTGTCCCGATCCGGTCGCCAGCCCTGATACCTCCACGATTTTCTTATTGGTGGTAACCGATGGCAACGGCTGTCAGGATTCTGCGGAGTACCGCGTGTTTGTTTGCGACGAATCACTGATTCATATTCCCAACGCTTTCACCCCCAACGGCGACGGCGCGAACGACCTGTTCCGCGTAGTGCCCCACGAAGGCGCGGATGTTATTCTTTCGCTCAAGGTGTTCGACCGCTGGGGCCAAAAAGTGTACGAAGGTTCCGGCACCAATGCGCAATGGGACGGCAAAATTGGCGACAAGCTCGCGCCTTCGGATGTGTACGTTTGGATATTGGATTACCAATGTGGCGGTGAGCGGCATAGGAAGAGCAAGGATGTGACGCTGCTGCGGTAGCAGAGCCAAATTATAGATGCGACGCTTCACAATAAAATACCCGGCGCCGAAAGGTGGCCGGGTATTTTATTTCAACCTATTCCTTAGAGACTCCTTAGGATATTGCCACAAAAGCAAATCCTAAGGAGTCTCTAAGCAGTCCGGGAAAACATGCCTATACTTTTGTGGCACAATTTCACCTTTATAGATTTCCCGTCATGCAGAAACAGCTACCCATCCTATACTTTTTTTGCTTTATCCTTTTGCTTTTTTCTCAACAACTTTCTGCACAGGGTTGTGTCGCCATCCGTCCCATGAGTGGCTGCGCAGGCACTGCCTCCAGCTCGATTTTGTTGGGCAAAGGCCAATGGCAAGTGGGCGCCAACTACCGTTATTTCCGTTCTTTCCGTCACTTCAAAAGCGATACTGAACAAAAAGAGCGTCTTGAAAAAAACACCGAAGTAATTAACTGGGCAAATTCCTTGGACCTGGGGGTTTCCTACGGCGTGAGCAATCGTTTGAGCTTGTCTTTCAACCTGCCGCTCATCCATTATGATCGCTCTTCCTTATATGAGCACTATGGCAATTCCACCACTACCAACCCAGAACAAAAACGTTTCAACACGGGTGCTCAAGGCATCGGCGATGTTCGTTTGTCGGGTTCTTACTGGTTGTTCAATCCTGAAAAACACATTAAGCACAACCTGGCTGTTGGGCTTGGCGTCAAATTGCCAACCGGCAATTCAAACGTACAAGGCGATTTTCACAAACGTAAGGCTACCGACGGTGGGGACTCAACCATTGTCAAAGCCGTTGACCAGTCCATCCAATTGGGCGATGGTGGTGTAGGCATCAGCCTTGAACTTCAAGGTTATACTTCTCTTTTTAAAGGTGCCGTGTTGTATTTCAATGGTTTCTACATGTCGAACCCACAAGAGACCAACAAGACGGTCAACCGTGTGATCACTGCAAATTCAACCGAAATAGATAAGATCACCGAGTTCCATTCGATTGCTGACCAATTTGTGGCGCGCGTAGGCATGAACTATGCCGTACTTCCTGTTCAAGGCATTGCAGTAGGCTTGGGATTCCGTGCAGAAGGCATTCCCAACAAAGACATCATTGGTGGTAGCAATGGCTTCCGTCGCCCCGGCTTTATCGTTTCAGTAGAGCCAGGTGTTTCTATCCAGCGCGGTCAATTCTCATTTTCCGCCAATGTGCCTTATGCGCTCTATCGGAAGCGCACACGCAGTGTGGCTGATATTGCAGGTGGTAATGATGCTAATGGCATTCCCCGCAATGGCGATGCCGCTTTTGCTGACTATTCTGTAAATGTAGGTTTGGCGTATCGCTTTGGAGACCACAAGCATACGATGGAAGC
>JBBQSW010000467.1:0-2017 GCA_038213575.1 Chitinophagales bacterium
TCATCAGCAAGTCGTTGTCAAAAAAGGGTTTAAGTGTGTTGCGCAACATTTTTCGGCGCTGTCCAAAAGCAGTTTTTACCAAGGTTTTGAATCGCTTTTCATCACAACCGAGGCTGAAATTTTCTTTGCGGGTGAGGCGGATGACGGCAGAGACCACCTTCGGTGGCGGGTTGAACGAACCGGGTTCTACCGTAAAAAGATATTCAGTTTTGAAAAATGCCTGCGCCAACACACTGGTGATGCCGTAGACCCTGGAGCCGGGTTTGGAAACAATCCGATCGGCCACCTCTTTTTGGAACATTCCGACCATTTCTGGGATTTGAATGCGCCAATCAAGGAGTTTAAAAAGAATTTGGGAGGATATATTGTAAGGGTAATTGCCGATGAGGCAGAATTGTTTGCCCACAAAGTGAGTGGGTGCATCGAAGTCGAGAAAGTCCTTGGAAATCAGATGTTCTCTTGCAAAATCAGGAAAGTTTTTTCCCAAATATTCCACCATGTCGCGGTCAGCTTCTACGGCAAATGTCTCGTATTCCTTGTGATTGAGCAGGTATTTGGTCAGCATGCCCATGCCGGGGCCGACCTCAAGCACGAGACCAGTCTGCTCTGCTTGTAGCAGGCTGCTGGCGATGCGTTCGGCAATGTTTTCGTCTTTTAGGAAATGTTGTCCGAAGGATTTTTTTGCTTGCATAATAGTTATGGAACGGTGTCAAAATAACTTCCCAATTTGAGGCCATTCTTTTGCCGCCATCCATCCTATCTTTTTCGTTAAACAGCCCCACTATTCGCCTCAAAAGATAGTTGGCTAACGCCAAAATAATAGGCCTAAAATTGGAAAGTTATTTTGACACCGTTCCTATTCATCGAATGCGAAGCCGTCCGTTTTGAAAAACACAAAACTTGCCTTCGATTTGTTCTGAAAAGGATAAGAGAATCCTTCGCGTGACTTCTGCTTTCTCATCACCTGTGGCATCCTCTAAGCAAAGTAGGAGTACGCCATTATGCTTTCGTCCAGAGCGGTAAACCAATTCTCCAAAGTCTTAGTCCATGGTTACTATAAACCCGTTCGTTTTCAACGAGTTGCGTAGCATACAAGATGCAAGCTTGAACATCCTCTCTTTCAAGAAAAGGGAAATCTTCGTGCAACTGTTCGTAGGTAAGCCCTCGTACAGTTGCCTTTAGGATATGCTCTACGGTCAAACGGGTACCTCTAATCGTAGGCTTACCTAGCATTACAGTTGGATTAACTGTGATGCGTGTGAGAAGTTGTTCGGTATCGGCGTGACATTGCATGGGTTTCTTTTTATCACAAATTTACAAAAGTCGTTTGGCTTCGGCTGATTTTCCTTGCCATGGCATCGAAAACCACAGTGCATAAAACAGAAACCAGGCCACCCCAATTGCATTCTCAATCGTACACTCAATGAGGAACGATGCCAAAGCCATGACTTGAAAGGCCAGAAACAGGAAATTTTTGCGACCCATGTAAATCGGCCCCAAAAACGCCAAGAGGCTGAGTATCAAGCCCACTAAACCCGTGCTGGCCATAATGAACAGGAACTGATTGTGCGGCAGCCGGGGTTCTTGAGCATAGGTTGGGTACATTTCAGCGGTGATGCGCTTGGTTTCGGCGAGCAGGTCGCCTGCGCCGGTTCCGAGGACTGGATTTTGCTGCCACAAACGGTAACCTGATTGAAGGGAAATCCAGCGTACTGCATCAGAGTACAGGTATCCATCATCCTTGGTATTGAAGCGATCCCAGTCGTATTTCATATAAGCAATGCGCATTTTCAGGCTCGGAACGGTCTCGCTGGCAATCCACAATCCTCCCACCAGTACACTGAATGCGGCAAAGCCTGCCAACCATTTTTTACTCAGCCAAATATACCGAACCAAGGCGAAAAACAAGGCAGCGTACAGCGAAAACAAACCGCTGCGCACGGACAGCACATGAATAAAAATATACAAGAACACCACCCCAACGGCCAAGATTTTCCGCTCCCAATTGCGCCAGAGC
>JBBQSW010000468.1:0-1776 GCA_038213575.1 Chitinophagales bacterium
CGTCGTACTTCCGGCCTATAACGCCGCCCTCACCCTCGAAAAGACCTACCGCGAGATACCCTTTGATTTGGTAGACGAGGTCATTCTCTGCGACGATCACAGCAAAGACAACACAGCCGAACTGGCTCGCTCTCTGGGCATTCAGCACGTGATTGTACACGAAAAGAACACGGGCTATGGCGGTAACCAAAAATCCCTCTACAACAAAGCACTCGACCTTGGCGCAGACATCGTTATAATGCTCCATCCCGACTACCAATACACGCCGAAACTCATTCCAAGCATGGTCAATATCATCGGAGAAGACCTCTATCCGGTGGTGCTTGGTTCCCGAATCCTTGGTATGGGCGCGCGAAAAGGCGGGATGCCGATGTACAAATACATTGCCAACCGCTTCCTTACTTTTGCTCAGAACACGCTGATTAATTACAAGTTATCGGAATACCACACAGGTTACCGGGCTTTCAGCCGCGAAGTATTGCTGGGCATCCATTTCAACCAGAATTCGGATGATTTTGTGTTCGACAACGAGATGCTTTCCCAAATCGTTTATGCTGGTTTTGACATTGGAGAGGTTACCTGTCCTACCAAGTATTTTGCAGAAGCGTCAAGCATCAACTTCCGTAGAAGTATGAAATATGGTTTTGGGGTGTTGCGCGTGTCGTTTTGCCACTGGCTTCAGCGGATGGGGCTGTGGAAGTTTGCGATGTACGGTAGGGCGAAATTCATTTCGCCCTCAAAGTCGAAATAAATTTCGCCCTACTGGGCACCTTCCAAACGCAAACAGGTACTAATCCATGCAGACTCATTGGAACGATACAAACCTCATAGCGGCGATCACCGGCAAGGAAACTGACCGGAATCGAGCCTTGCAGCATCTAGTGCAGGGTTCCGGCTGGCGACAGCAGGTGATTCGTTATGTGGTGGCTAACAGCGGGGTAGAAGAGGACGGCGAGGAAGTGTTTATGGATGCACTCACCATCCTGGATCGCAACCTGCGGGATGGGAAATTCGAGGGTAGAAGCGCTTTGAACACCTATTTTGTTCAAATTGCTAAATTTATGTGGCTAAAACGGTTTGCCAAACGCCGCCCGGAATTGGATGTCAATAGATTGTATCCTCCTGATCAAGCCTTTGAAGACAACATAGAAAAGATCCTGATTGGCGCGGAACTCGAAACTGTTTTTGCACAAGTGATGGCCCAAATTGGCGAACGTTGCAAACGTATTTTTGAACTATTCCATTTAGGGCACAGCATGGCCGAAATCGCAAAGGAAGTAGGCATCAGCGATGCCGACCAAGCTAAAAAAGAAAAAAGCCGCTGCAAAAAACGCTTGCTTAATCTGTTGGCCGAACGCCCTGAGTTGCGTAATTTTTTTAAAGACAGGTGACATGAATGAAGAAATTTTACACGACAAACTTGAAAAATATGTGCGGGGGCAGCTCCCACCTGCAGAAGCCGCTGCCTTAGAGCGCGATATCGCCGCCGACCCTGAATTGCAGGAGCAACTCCGGCGCCACCGGCTTGAATTGGAAAGCCACGAATATTTGCTGCGCGAGCGATTGAGGCAAAATGTGCGTACCTGGGTGGCCGAAGCTCCAACTGAGATGCCCCGACCCTCTGTTGCTGGAAGAAAATGGGGCTTGCCCTTGTTGATAATCGCCTTATTGTCCGTGACCGGCACTTGGTTTTTTTTTCAAAATCGTGAGGGGAAAGCACCATTGCAGCAGCCCCAAGAAATACTTGAAGATAAATCAGCTCCTATACCTTCGTCC
>JBBQSW010000469.1:0-1770 GCA_038213575.1 Chitinophagales bacterium
CTGGTGCACTTTTATTGATCTTAGCAAACAGGATGAACTTTTGTTTTATGCACTTGAAAATTTAAAGTTGATGGTAGATAGTTCCATACCCGAGGGAGTGCAGGAATTGTTGATGAAACATTTTGAACAATCCGGCGTGAAAAAATTGAGTGCTGATGAGATTTTAACGCAGAAGAAAAACCAATATGCAAACCTGAGTACTGAATCCAGAGGCTATTACGAAGCCACAGCTTACGTCATGCAGGAATGCCTGCAACTCAGCAACCCTGCCTGTGTGGAAAGCGGCCTGCACGGACTAGGGCATCTGGTTCCTTTTATGCCCGACATCGCCGTGCCGATTATCGACCGGTATTTGGAGAATAAGAAAAACACAAACGAGCAGCTAGTGAATTACGCACGGGCGGCGCGGACAGGGATGATTTTATAAATCAAATCAATATGCGCCTTTGGACCTACCAACACCCATCAGTGCGTGAAACCCTTCAAAACGGCGAATGCTACCTATGTAGCTGGGAGCATTTGCCCGGCGAGCGTTGGCAAAACGCTTTTCGCTGGATGGGTGAGCAAATGACCCAGCGCGGCATCCCCCTAGGCAAATTTGCGCCGGTATGGGCCTGGCATTCGGTCTACCGTATCGGTGGCAAGCCCGACGATGAATGGGCTGATGGCTTGCTGTTCGGTTACCAAAAGGAGCAAGGCATCGAATTGCTTGAATTAGAGGTGCCGGATGAGATGGCTTTGCCGTCCTGTTATGACTTTTGGAATCGTATATTGGACAGATTTATTGACGCTGATCCGCTGGATGCGCAAGAAATAACGGATTGTTTTGCCATCAATCTTCATCCCCGCAGGGGCCGCCCGTCCCATCGTTTTCCAGGTATTCAGGTGTGTCTGCCCCGAATCAAACCAGCCTGGCTGGTGGCTTGGGAACGGTTGGATGTAGAAAGAATCAGACAGGAAAGTGAGGCTGCCTTAAAAAAATGGCAGGGAAAAAATTATGGCCTGTGACTGGCAGGGCTTCTCAAACCTTCCGACACACCATCACCACTTTCCTGTTTTCAACCTCCGAGGCTGCAAAAAGGTACACATCGCCCCCATCGGCGAGGCCGAGTTTGTGGCGTACTTGATCGGGGTTGTCCGGGAAATTGCGGCAGGTAATGTTGGCTTTCCCGCCAGTGACATGCGTCTGAACGGCCTTTCGGTCGTACTTGCAAACTTGCTCGATGACAAAACTTCGGGCAGGCAGACCGGGGCAAAACTCGGTGGAAGTGTACAAATGTGTGTTGGCGTGGAGTTTTGCCAACCCAAATTGCTGGGCAAAGGAGCGAAATGCCCCGGCTTTTAAAATGGCCGGATTGGGTTCGTAGAGGAAATTTTGGGGCGTGGAGAAATGGGTGACCGCTTCTTGTTCTTCCGCCCAAGAGAAGGTAAACGTTTGTTGTTCGTACTCAGACCTATAAGGTTTTAAAAACCTTGTAGGTCTCGATTCCAAGGAAACTGCTACGATAGGAATTTGATCCATTAGCGGAGCCTCACGCTCCAACAGATACAACACCTCCCGGCAGTCGCCTTCAGAAGCCAGCACCCAGATTTTGGTGACCTGCCCCAATTGCCCGGCAGCAAGTTTCAGGTCAAGCAGTGGTGCCGTTTTCAACAGCACACGCGGCGATTTTTTCAACATCCAATCCTTGATTTTCAACACATCCGGCGAGCAATCAGCTAGTTGGAACACCTTGCCCTTGCGCTCGTCGCGGCGGGCTGGGTCGAGGT
>JBBQSW010000470.1:0-1503 GCA_038213575.1 Chitinophagales bacterium
GCAAAATCAAAAATGATGGTTCTGACAGAAAACCAAGCTGGGTAATTACCTAAATAGCCGGTTTTAAAAGGGTATTTGTAAGTAGTAGTAATAAGTAGTAATAATTTGTTTTTTAAAACAAAATGTGTTTTAAAAAACACAAGCAATTGATTATCAGCACTATTCATTCTGATTTTTAAAACATAAATTAGAAGAAACCCCAAAATTAGAAGAAAAAAAGATTTCAACCCCTTGTCCGCACATGGCAAAACATAGTAAATCAACAGTCAAACAGCTGGATGCCTTCAACATCGAAGATGCCCTCCGTACCGCACCCTGTGTTCCGGCCATACGCATTGCGGTGGATACTTGGCGAAAAGGCGGTTACAAAGGTGTAACTGCCACCACAAGCGAACTGCTTAACTTTTGGTTCCGCACCGACCATTTTATGCCCAATGGTCGGCAATTCCGCTACCACCTCGCACAACGCGAAGCCATTGAGACATTGATTTATTTGTACGAGGTAGCCAAAGTGCGTTCCCGAAAAGGGTTGCTCGAAAATTATGCACAACACAGCCGCGACTTACGGATGCCGCCTTATGACGAGTTTTCCCGCTATTGCGTGAAAATGGCAACAGGTTCAGGCAAAACGATGGTCTTGGCAATGGCCGTGGTTTGGCAATTTGCCAATGCAGTGCGCGAAGATGAAAATCAATACGCCAAAACATTTTTGATGCTCGCCCCCAACGTCATTGTTTTTGAACGATTAAAAACTGATTTTGAAAGCGGAAGAGTTTTCCGTTCTGCCCCCCTTATTCCCCGGCATTTCCAATGGTGGTGGGATATGAACTATTATATGCGCGGCGATACAGAGGGCAATTATTCAGACGGGGCTTTTTACCTGACCAACATCCAACAATTTTACGAACGCCCTGACCGCAAAAACGAGGCAGAAACCGACATAATGACCGCCATGCTTGGCACAACCCCATCGACCAAGAAATCAGAAATCAGCGATTTCGACACGCGCATCATTGCCCGTGAAGGATTAGTCATGGTGTTGAATGATGAAGCCCACCACACCCACGATGAGGATAACGAATGGAACAAAAGCATCCAAAAGATTCATAGTGGGCGTCCACTGGCTATACAGTTGGATGTTTCGGCCACCCCGCGGTATCAGGGTGGCGGCTTGTTCGCCTGGACAGTTTTTGATTACCCATTGAAACAAGCCATCCTCGACAACATCATGAAACGTCCCATTAAAGGTATTTCACAGGTTACGGAAGCCAAATCTGATATTGCCAGCGTTAATTATGTCGGATACCTGGTGGCTTCTGTGGAACGCTGGAAAGAATACCGCGAACAACTTGTCCCGCATTGAAGTTGCGATGAAAGACAATGCAGCGCAAAATTGGTGTGAAACGGCGACCGAATTGACGGGTGTAGGATGGAACTACATTAAGGTGCTGCAAAAGGATTTTGAGAAGTTGAGGCCGGGGGATTTTGAAGAGTTACAGGTAT